>JAEYXG010000035.1 GCA_023428585.1 Bacteroidota bacterium | reverse complement strand
CATATGTAAGTAAGGAGATAAGAGCTTCTAGATCTAAAACAGACACTTATTATTATAGATTTTCGCTTCAAGACAATGAATATAAAGGAGATAGTTGGGTAGCGATTAATGATACTGTGGAAAGAAATGATACAATTTGTATCGTTTATTTGCCAATCTTCCCTAAAATCAATCGTTCAATAAGTGGTTATTTTGAAGGGGAATTTAAAGGATGTAATTGTGAATAATTAAAAGCCGGCAAGTCCGAGCTCATTCAGTGTATCAGTTAAAAAACTATTTGATTTACTTATCAGTAATGCTCCATTTCTCGGACTTGTCAAATATGTTGAACAACTTTGGACCACCTTGAATGTGAATCATTGAACGATCTTTTTATATCTTTACTTAATCACTCTAAATGCTCACTAGATGAAGGAGGCATAGTGTACAAATCAGACTATAGCTGTTTTGTGGAAACAAACTTGAAAGATCACTTGGGTAATGTGAGGGTTGTATATGGAAATGACGGATTAACTAATGGCATCCGGCAGGTAAATGCCTATTACCCTTTTGGAATGCAGATAAACAACCTCTCAGCCGATGATGGCCTCAGTAAGAACATGAATGAGTATAAATACAAGGGTAAAATGTTCCAGGATGAGTTGGGATTGAATTGGTTGGATTATGGGGCAAGGTTTTATGACCCGGTGATTGGGAGGTGGCATAGTATGGATCCGTTGGCGGAAGTGTCAAGGAAATGGACGCCATACAATTATTGTATGGACAATCCACTTATTTTCATAGATCCAGATGGTTTATGGCCATATCCAAATCCTTTTGCTGCAGTGAAGAATGAAATTAGTAATTTATGGGATAAAGCCATAAGTACAGTAGGAAAAGCATATACTCAAGTATTAATGCTCACGGATGTAGATGATGTTCATGTTCTAGGTACAGCATTAACAGAACCCTTAACAGGAAAAGCAGCCAGTCATGTTGATGGTACTAATGCTAATGGTGATGATGTTCAAGCCGCTAAAGAAGGGATACTAATGCCTGGTATTAGCGGTGGTGCTACAAAGAGAGCTGCAAAACTTATAGAAAACACTGTTGAAAAAATAGCTCCGACATCAAGGGCAGCTAGACGAGAAGCGATGCGCCAATCGGGCATTCCAACAAGTCAACCACTCATTCCTGACAAAGCTACGAAATCAGCAGATAAAGTTTTTATCACCCGCGATGGAAACAAGACAGTACAAAACGCTAAAAATGACGTTAGTCATCAAGGGAAACCGCATTGGGAAGCTGGGGCAACAAAAAAGAATGATAATAGTCCTGATGGACTTAACAGAAGTGGAAATAACAATAAACCACAAATGTCAAAGCCAAAAACGAAAGTTTATTATGAGACCAAAAAGAACTAGACTTGAAATATTAAAGAATAAAATAAAAGGAAAATATCTAATAGATAGGTACGAAAAGTTATTTTCTATCTTTCATAAACCTATATATATTAATTTAGAAAATGCTTTAAATATTTTTGAAGGAACATCATATTATTTCTCAAAAATTGAGGATGAGATCATAAATGGAAATAGTACTTTATTTTCAAATTCGCACCTATTAATAGAAGAATATTCTAGTCTTACAGATTCATCAGAATGTTATGCATATACTGATTATTATGAATATTGTGGTATTTTTATAATTAAGTCAAAAGAAGCTATAGAACAAGCATTATATATTGCTAAAATTGACGAAGGAAATACCTTTTTTATATTAGACAAATATTTTAGATATCATTATAGAATCAATTATTATGATCAGGATCATCCTGATTTTCCAGATACCTTTGATATTCAGAGGAGTTCAGCATAATAATATATTTTGGTTATTTACAGGTGACAATAAAAATAAAACTACCGAAAACTAGCAATCAATTTAACAAGTCTGGTTACAGCCTATTACCCTTTCGGAATGCAGATAAACACTCTTTCAACCGATAATAATATAATCAGAAATCACAACGAATATAAATACAACGGATAGATGTTTCGGGAAGAGTTGGGGCTGAATTGGTTGGATTATGGGGCAAGGTTTTATGATGGGGTGATTGGGAGATTTCATACACTTGATCCACTTGCTGAAAAATATCTCAGTAATACTCCATACAACTATGGTGCATATAACCCAATTCTTCTGATAGATGTAAATGACGATAGTGTCAAATATACGAATGAAAGTACTAAAAATTTTATCAATCAGTTCATCCAACCAACAAGAGTCAATAAGAGGAGAAAGGAAGTTAAAAACAACTTGTATAATGAAGAATTTGACTCAATAATTCAAGAACTTGATAAACATGAAAGAGTTTATGAATTTTCAGATCAATTTTCATCGGAAAATCAATATGAAGCAGGCGCAATTACAACGGATGGGGATAAGATATCTGTCGGTTTTACTGAGCCTAAAGAGGAATTTGGTTCGAAATCAAATGCATTATTCGAAGAAACTTACCATGCACTTCAAGTTAAAAGAGGCACACTGAAGATTCAAAAGACTGGCAATAGCTTTGGATTTAGTGGTAATCTTTTAGAAGCTGAATATGATGCTAAAGTATTCGCAGCTAAAGCGCCACTTACAAGATTAAGCTACCTTAATCCCAAAGGAATGAAAATGGAAACTCAAATGTCACTAATTAGCACGTTAGATCCTATAAAAGGTAGATACTACTTGACATATGGTTGTACTAAAGAGTATAGCAATTCAAGCGGTTTAAATTATCAAGTTATTTATGCCCCTCCATATCTTAACCTTAAGCGAAGATAAACATGAAAACATTCACTTTTAGTCTTACATTTTCCATTTTTTTAGCTTGCATTAGCGGTTTTTCGCAAAGTCTCAATCAAAAGCAAATTAGATTAGAATCAACTGATGTGTTCTTAGTAAATGTAAATGTTGACACAATTTTTCATAATTGGCACTTTAAGGAGCTAGGACGCAATCATAAAATTTGTAAAATCTCAGTAAATAAAATCTACTACATGGCCGATACTGTATATATGACCGTAACTCAGCTTCTTCGGGCCAAATACATGCTCTACGATGATACCAAAATAATACAAAACCAAAGTTTTGATGTATCCTTAGTAGCTTCAGACAAGCCGGATATATTTATCATGAGCAAGACTTTGAAAAATGAAGAGATAAGTGCTAAGAAATTCTTTCATCCTGCAGTTATTACCAGCATTGGTATTAAGTGCAGAAAAATCAATAAATTTTTAAGATTACATCTAAATTAGTGTATCAACATAGGAGTGAAGATGAAAATGAATAATAGTAAGTTATTGGAAGTAGAGAAATCATGGCAGGTAAATGTCTACTACACCTTCGTCCTGAACTTGAAGGAATTATCAGGAAACAGCACTTCCACACTTTCCAGCAACAAGTACCTCTACAACGGCAAAATGTTCCAGGATGAAATAGGACTGAATTGGTATGATTATGGGGCAAGGTTTTATGACCCGGTGATTGGGAGGTGGCATAGTGTGGACCCGTTGGCGGAGAAATACAGAAGATGGAGTCTATATAATTACTGTGTGGATAATCCGATGAGGTTTGTGGATCCGGATGGGAGAAAAATCTGGGAACCTAAAAACGTAAAGGATGCTCGTAAGGAGGGACGTAAAGTTGGTATTAAACCCGAAATATGGAAGAGTGAGAAAGATGATAAGATGTGGGCATCTATCAACTATGGAAGTGAAAATAATACTACAGGTGGCATATATTCAAAAGTTTTTAAACCAGAAGGGAAAAGTTGGGCACAAATTTATAATCAGCATATAGGACAATACATTAAAGATGGCAGTAACGATTTAACGAATTCAGGAGAGACTACAAAAGAGGGGTGGGCTAAGGCAATTAGTATCGTTGGTTCGATAACGAGTTTATCAGGTTTAGTTGAAGGTGGCATAACACTTGGGGGAATACTAAACTTAAGTTTAAATATTGATGGAGTAGCGTCTAATAGTGATGGAGAATCATTTATTGAGAGTAAATTGCCAAATGAGACCACTAAAGCATTATTCACAGGATTAAAAGCTGCAACATCTGGAACAAAGACAGCAGCAGGCATAAATTCAACAATAAGCCGTGGCGTTAAAGCACAAACAGTTGTTAGTACAGGAGTAGATGCAATAGAAACTGGAACAAGTATTCAAGCAACAATTGATCACAATAAAGAAAGGAATAAATAAACTATCTAAATGATTAATATCATGAATGTCAAGATTTTAAACACTTGGTACTTTGTCAGAGTGTTTCTTATATCTCAGATGATCTTCATCTATCCTGCATCTATTTTAATAATTAACTTTAACCAACCACTCGCTATTACGCTTTTTATAGATGTAATTATTACATACATATTATCTGCTGTTTTTGTTAAATCAATTCAAATATTTGATAAAAAGTTGGTAATAGTTCATTGTACTAAACTATTTAATAGAAAAAAAATAATTGAATTTAAAGATATTGTTAAGATATCGCATAAAAATTCAAGGATTGCTGGTGATATTGATGAGTTTTGGTTGTATATGAATAATAGAATTTGGCCTATCTTATTCACATTTAGCGGTAAAAGCGAAGAACTTGTTTCTATCATAGAATATTTTAGATCATATGGAATAAATGTACATACAGCTATTTCAAAAGAATAAGAACGGGAACATAACCGCTCTTGATCGTAATGGCAATAGTATGTCTGACGGAACGCCGCTGATTGATAAACTAACTTATCATTACAAAGGAAATCAGGTTATTGGCATTGATGATGTCATTGCAAAGAGCTATGGGTATGATTTTAATGACAATGGACACTACTACTTTGCCACAGACACCATTGAATACAAATATGACAGCAATGGAAACCTGAAACGCGATCTGAACAAGGGAATAATCAGCATAACCTACAATGAGTTAAATCTGCCTGAAACAATTGACTTTGGTGGCAACAGCAGGATACAGTATGACTTTGATGCACTTGGCACCAAACGAAGACAAACAACAACTGAATCCGGTAAGAAGGTAAAAACAATTGATTTTATAGGTAATTTCGTGTATGAGAATGATTACCCGGCATATCACAATTTTGATGAAGGACGCATAGTGTACAAACCCGACTCCTCCTGCTTTGTGGAAACTTACCTGAAGGATCACCTTGGGAATATACGGGTGACTTATGCAAATGACGGTGTAAAGGATGGCATACGGCAGGTTAATGCCTACTATCCGTTCGGCATGAACATAAGTTCATTATCGGCAAACAGCACTTCCATCCTTCAACAAAACGAATACAAATACAACGGCAAAATGTTTCAGGATGAGTTGGGGCTGAATTGGTTGGATTATGGGGCGAGGTTTTATGACCCGGTGATTGGGAGATGGCATAGTGTGGATCCTTTGGCGGAGAAATACAGAAGATGGAGCCCGTATAATTACTGTGTGGATAATCCGATATCGGATTATCCACACAGTAATTATACGGGCTCCATCTTCTGTATTTCTCCGCCAAAGGATCCACACTATGCCATCTCCCAATCACCGGGTCATAAAACCTCGCCCCATAATCCAACCAATTCAGCCCCAACTCATCCTGAAACATTTTGCCGTTGTATTTGTATTCGTTTTGTTGAAGGATGGAAGTGCTGTTTGCCGATAATGAACTTATGTTCATGCCGAACGGATAGTAGGCATTAACCTGCCGTATGCCATCCTTTACACCGTCATTTGCATAAGTCACCCGTATATTCCCAAGGTGATCCTTCAGGTAAGTTTCCACAAAGCAGGAGGAGTCGGGTTTGTACACTATGCGTCCTTCATCAAAATTGTGATATGCCGGGTAATCATTCTCATACACGAAATTACCTATAAAATCAATTGTTTTTACCTTCTTACCGGATTCAGTTGTTGTTTGTCTTCGTTTGGTGCCAAGTGCATCAAAGTCATACTGTATCCTGCTGTTGCCACCAAAGTCAATTGTTTCAGGCAGATTTAACTCATTGTAGGTTATGCTGATTATTCCCTTGTTCAGATCGCGTTTCAGGTTTCCATTGCTGTCATATTTGTATTCAATGGTGTCTGTGGCAAAGTAGTAGTGTCCATTGTCATTAAAATCATACCCATAGCTCTTTGCAATGACATCATCAATGCCAATAACCTGATTTCCTTTGTAATGATAAGTTAGTTTATCAATCAGCGGCGTTCCGTCAGACATACTATTGCCATTACGATCAAGAGCGGTTATGTTCCCGTTCTTATTCTTTTGAAATAGCTGTATGTACATTTATTCCATATGATCTAAAATATTCTATGATAGAAACAAGTTCTTCGCTTTTACCGCTAAATGTGAATAAGATAGGCCAAATTCTATTATTCATATACAACCAAAACTCATCAATATCACCAGCAATCCTTGAATTTTTATGCGATATCTTAACAATATCTTTAAATTCAATTATTTTTTTTCTATTAAATAGTTTAGTACAATGAACTATTACCAACTTTTTATCAAATATTTGAATTGATTTAACAAAAACAGCAGATAATATGTATGTAATAATTACATCTATAAAAAGCGTAATAGCGAGTGGTTGGTTAAAGTTAATTATTAAAATAGATGCAGGATAGATGAAGATCATCTGAGATATAAGAAACACTCTGACAAAGTACCAAGTGTTTAAAATCTTGACATTCATGATATTAATCATTTAGATAGTTTATTTATTCCTTTCTTTATTGTGATCAATTGTTGCTTGAATACTTGTTCCAGTTTCTATTGCATCTACTCCTGTACTAACAACTGTTTGTGCTTTAACGCCACGGCTTATTGTTGAATTTATGCCTGCTGCTGTCTTTGTTCCAGATGTTGCAGCTTTTAATCCTGTGAATAATGCTTTAGTGGTCTCATTTGGCAATTTACTCTCAATAAATGATTCTCCATCACTATTAGACGCTACTCCATCAATATTTAAACTTAAGTTTAGTATTCCCCCAAGTGTTATGCCACCTTCAACTAAACCTGATAAACTCGTTATCGAACCAACGATACTAATTGCCTTAGCCCACCCCTCTTTTGTAGTCTCTCCTGAATTCGTTAAATCGTTACTGCCATCTTTAATGTATTGTCCTATATGCTGATTATAAATTTGTGCCCAACTTTTCCCTTCTGGTTTAAAAACTTTTGAATATATGCCACCTGTAGTATTATTTTCACTTCCATAGTTGATAGATGCCCACATCTTATCATCTTTCTCACTCTTCCATATTTCGGGTTTAATACCAACTTTACGTCCCTCCTTACGAGCATCCTTTACGTTTTTAGGTTCCCAGATTTTTCTCCCATCCGGATCCACAAACCTCATCGGATTATCCACACAGTAATTATATAGACTCCATCTTCTGTATTTCTCCGCCAACGGGTCCACACTATGCCACCTCCCAATCACCGGGTCATAAAACCTTGCCCCATAATCATACCAATTCAGTCCTATTTCATCCTGGAACATTTTGCCGTTGTAGAGGTACTTGTTGCTGGAAAGTGTGGAAGTGCTGTTTCCTGATAATTCCTTCAAGTTCAGGACGAAGGTGTAGTAGACATTTACCTGCCATGATTTCTCTACTTCCAATAACTTACTATTATTCATTTTCATCTTCACTCCTATGTTGATACACTAATTTAGATGTAATCTTAAAAATTTATTGATTTTTCTGCACTTAATACCAATGCTGGTAATAACTGCAGGATGAAAGAATTTCTTAGCACTTATCTCTTCATTTTTCAAAGTCTTGCTCATGATAAATATATCCGGCTTGTCTGAAGCTACTAAGGATACATCAAAACTTTGGTTTTGTATTATTTTGGTATCATCGTAGAGCATGTATTTGGCCCGAAGAAGCTGAGTTACGGTCATATATACAGTATCGGCCATGTAGTAGATTTTATTTACTGAGATTTTACAAATTTTATGATTGCGTCCTAGCTCCTTAAAGTGCCAATTATGAAAAATTGTGTCAACATTTACATTTACTAAGAACACATCAGTTGATTCTAATCTAATTTGCTTTTGATTGAGACTTTGCGAAAAACCGCTAATGCAAGCTAAAAAAATGGAAAATGTAAGACTAAAAGTGAATGTTTTCATGTTTATCTTCGCTTAAGGTTAAGATATGGAGGGGCATAAATAACTTGATAATTTAAACCGCTTGAATTGCTATACTCTTTAGTACAACCATATGTCAAGTAGTATCTACCTTTTATAGGATCTAACGTGCTAATTAGTGACATTTGAGTTTCCATTTTCATTCCTTTGGGATTAAGGTAGCTTAATCTTGTAAGTGGCGCTTTAGCTGCGAATACTTTAGCATCATATTCAGCTTCTAAAAGATTACCACTAAATCCAAAGCTATTGCCAGTCTTTTGAATCTTCAGTGTGCCTCTTTTAACTTGAAGTGCATGGTAAGTTTCTTCGAATAATGCATTTGATTTCGAACCAAATTCCTCTTTAGGCTCAGTAAAACCGACAGATATCTTATCCCCATCCGTTGTAATTGCGCCTGCTTCATATTGATTTTCCGATGAAAATTGATCTGAAAATTCATAAACTCTTTCATGTTTATCAAGTTCTTGAATTATTGAGTCAAATTCTTCATTATACAAGTTGTTTTTAACTTCCTTTCTCCTCTTATTGACTCTTGTTGGTTGGATGAACTGATTGATAAAATTTTTAGTACTTTCATTCGTATATTTGACACTATCGTCATTTACATCTATCAGAAGAATTGGGTTATATGCACCATAGTTGTATGGAGTATTACTGAGATATTTTTCAGCAAGTGGATCAAGTGTATGAAATCTCCCAATCACCCCATCATAAAACCTTGCCCCATAATCCAACCAATTCAGCCCCAACTCTTCCCGAAACATCTATCCGTTGTATTTATATTCGTTGTGATTTCTGATTATATTATTATCGGTTGAAAGAGTGTTTATCTGCATTCCGAAAGGGTAATAGGCTGTAACCAGACTTGTTAAATTGATTGCTAGTTTTCGGTAGTTTTATTTTTATTGTCACCTGTAAATAACCAAAATATATTATTATGCTGAACTCCTCTGAATATCAAAGGTATCTGGAAAATCAGGATGATCCTGATCATAATAATTGATTCTATAATGATATCTAAAATATTTGTCTAATATAAAAAAGGTATTTCCTTCGTCAATTTTAGCAATATATAATGCTTGTTCTATAGCTTCTTTTGACTTAATTATAAAAATACCACAATATTCATAATAATCAGTATATGCATAACATTCTGATGAATCTGTAAGACTAGAATATTCTTCTATTAATAGGTGCGAATTTGAAAATAAAGTACTATTTCCATTTATGATCTCATCCTCAATTTTTGAGAAATAATATGATGTTCCTTCAAAAATATTTAAAGCATTTTCTAAATTAATATATATAGGTTTATGAAAGATAGAAAATAACTTTTCGTACCTATCTATTAGATATTTTCCTTTTATTTTATTCTTTAATATTTCAAGTCTAGTTCTTTTTGGTCTCATAATAAACTTTCGTTTTTGGCTTTGACATTTGTGGTTTATTGTTATTTCCACTTCTGTTAAGTCCATCAGGACTATTATCATTCTTTTTTGTTGCCCCAGCTTCCCAATGCGGTTTCCCTTGATGACTAACGTCATTTTTAGCGTTTTGTACTGTCTTGTTTCCATCGCGGGTGATAAAAACTTTATCTGCTGATTTCGTAGCTTTGTCAGGAATGAGTGGTTGACTTGTTGGAATGCCCGATTGGCGCATCGCTTCTCGTCTAGCTGCCCTTGATGTCGGAGCTATTTTTTCAACAGTGTTTTCTATAAGTTTTGCAGCTCTCTTTGTAGCACCACCGCTAATACCAGGCATTAGTATCCCTTCTTTAGCGGCTTGAACATCATCACCATTAGCATTAGTACCATCAACATGACTGGCTGCTTTTCCTGTTAAGGGTTCTGTTAATGCTGTACCTAGAACATGAACATCATCTACATCCGTGAGCATTAATACTTGAGTATATGCTTTTCCTACTGTACTTATGGCTTTATCCCATAAATTACTAATTTCATTCTTCACTGCAGCAAAAGGATTTGGATATGGCCATAAACCATCTGGATCTATGAAAATAAGTGGATTGTCCATACAATAATTGTATGGCGTCCATTTCCTTGACACTTCCGCCAACGGATCCATACTATGCCACCTCCCAATCACCGGGTCATAAAACCTTGCCCCATAATCCAACCAATTCAATCCCAACTCATCCTGGAACATTTTACCCTTGTATTTATACTCATTCATGTTCTTACTGAGGCCATCATCGGCTGAGAGGTTGTTTATCTGCATTCCAAAAGGGTAATAGGCATTTACCTGCCGGATGCCATTAGTTAATCCGTCATTTCCATATACAACCCTCACATTACCCAAGTGATCTTTCAAGTTTGTTTCCACAAAACAGCTATAGTCTGATTTGTACACTATGCCTCCTTCATCTAGTGAGCATTTAGAGTGATTAAGTAAAGATATAAAAAGATCGTTCAATGATTCACATTCAAGGTGGTCCAAAGTTGTTCAACATATTTGACAAGTCCGAGAAATGGAGCATTACTGATAAGTAAATCAAATAGTTTTTTAACTGATACACTGAATGAGCTCGGACTTGCCGGCTTTTAATTATTCACAATTACATCCTTTAAATTCCCCTTCAAAATAACCACTTATTGAACGATTGATTTTAGGGAAGATTGGCAAATAAACGATACAAATTGTATCATTTCTTTCCACAGTATCATTAATCGCTACCCAACTATCTCCTTTATATTCATTGTCTTGAAGCGAAAATCTATAATAATAAGTGTCTGTTTTAGATCTAGAAGCTCTTATCTCCTTACTTACATATG
>JAEYXG010000280.1 GCA_023428585.1 Bacteroidota bacterium | reverse complement strand
GGACTAGGCCTGTCAGTAGCATGGTTCTTTGGAGATAACTAATTTACTATCAAGTATTTTACTTGCGGAAACAGAGAAATATCAAATAATAAATGAGCAGAGAACCCTGATTGGCGTCTCTGCTCATTTTATTTCTGATAATTAAATTCTCTAATCAAGTAGGATTACTGAACCTCGCTTGTACCAATCATTGCCATCTTGGTCACGATAAATAACCTGATATACGTATATTCCTTGCTGAATTTCACCATTGATTCGTCCATCCCACCCTTTATAAGGATCCCGTGTTTCAAACGCCTGTTGCCCCCATCTGTTGTAAACTATAAAAAGGTAGGCATTCTGGTCAATATTCTTAATGATAGGCCTGAAGTTTGAATTAACACCTGAAGGACGGAAGGCCGTTGGTACATCAATCACTGGTGCACGGGGCAGCAGTACTTCATTTGAGCGGCTAATCCTACCGTCCTGGTTCACAGCCTCTACAACATATGTGGTATTAAGTCCATCTTCAGGATTATTCATTTCATTAAAATCAGTAAATTCGGCAGCTACACTCTTTGGATATCCTTCCAACAACACGCCATTGGTATATTTATAAACCTTGTATTCCAACAAATCACTGCCCCATCCAATATGACTATTCCATAACAATGATATGTTTTCTTCTTCATCCAGTGCAATTGTCAAGAGTATGGAGTTGAATACATCGCTTGAATCAAGCGGGAATCCGCAAGCATCCAATATTCTCACTTTGTACTGATAGCTTGTTGTACTCACGGTTGTTTCCATATCTTCAAAGTTGAACTCCCCTGCAACATCCCAACTTAAAGTAGTATAATACTGTGGTCCACCCTCCGTTGAACGGTAAATTTCAAGTTGCTTGGGAAGATAATCCGGTTCAGCTAGCACATTTATGTTGATAAATGAATTCTCTATTACTGTCACATAATTGATATCAAACATTGTTATTGGCTCAGGATCAGGTAGAAGTGTCAATTCACAACTATGTGATAGCAGTGAATTATCGCCATTAACAGCACCAATCCTATATTTTACCTCGGTGCCGGGCTCAAGCATTGTAGGATCAATATAACTAAACTCCGTTTCATTGTTCGCATCAATGTCAGCTATATCCACAAAAGGTGCCCCTCCTACTGATCGCTCCACCTTGTATTTGGTAACCGGTGGTTTCAGGTTATTGTAGGCATTCCATTGCAAGCTGGCTTTTCGGTCGCATAATTGCTCTGTATTCCCTTGAAGTAGAATTGTGTTGTGCGGATAAGTGTAATTTATGGCACCTGAACTCTCTAAATCACATTGATCTTTGGCCCGCACAATATATGTTATCAAATTGTTGCAAGGATTAATGAAATCAGGATCTGTGGTAAAGCTATCAATGAACACGTTGTCATTGCCGGTAATCCGATATTCATTCCAAACATTTGATTTGCGCTCAACAATAATGGAATCAACATCAGCACTGGGACTAGGTGTCCAGTGTAGTTCTGCCATACCGTTTTCAATGGTTACAAGTCTTAGCTCCGGGTCATCGGGAGGGGTGAGATCCTGAAAAGTTCCACTTACAATATTTGATCGGGCACCACATGCCCCATGCTCAATTATGTAATATAATAAGGTAGGTTGGCAAAGTAAGCTAATGGTATCCATATATTCCCCGGCTGTTTCAGTAGCCAAGGGCTGATAATTAAGATTATCAGTCGACCTTAATATCCTGTAATCAGGATCTGTTCCGCCCTGCAGGCTCCATTCCAATTCTGCAATACCGGTACCATTTCCGCTGATATTAAGGACAATTGACGACAGGTGGTTGGATTCCGCCGACTGACTGAAGGGCGAATTTATGAAAGTGCGAAGGAAAAACTCATAGATAATTGTTGATACATCAGGTACTGATATAATGCCGGAGTTAGCAGTTGCAGGATAATCGACAGTAGTATAAGGCCCTCCGGATGGACCATAGGTTAATCGGAATCCATCAAAGGAACCTGAAGGAATACCCCAGGTGACTTCTATATCAGTAGAAGAATTAACTGATACACAAGTAAGCACCGGAGTTGGCTGCGCTACCGCATTATAAAAACCGGCCATTGCTAATAACCAGAGTATTAAGATCAAAGATTGGCGGCTCATTTTACAAATTTACAAAAATTATATGCCTATGTCTGCCCTAAAGAAATATAAACTATTTTTGGAGTCCGGGGACAATATTCTACTCATTAACGAAATTCAGGTGCAATAATTATATATTTGCACACGACAGTATATTATTATCAGGTAATCAAATCAAACAAAGCAAATATCATGAAGTTAAAACAGCTACTCATTATTTTATTATCATGTCTGGTTTTAACAGGTTATGCGCAGGACGAAGTTCTTTCGCCATCCTCTGTTGGAACCGGTAACTTTATTGGAATCAGTCGCCCCTTGAAGGATATTCCTCCAATGACTGCTGATGAAATGGCAGCCATGAAAGAAAAGGCTGATCTCAAACTCCTTAATCCAAAACTCCGTACAAGAGAATATCCCTATGCTTCAACCGCACTTCCCAAAGGTAATGACGGAGTGTGGCAAAAGGAAAATGGCTCAAATAAAGCTGCCGCCAGTGATCCTAACGTAGTTTTCAACGCCCAGTCATCACCATATTTTCCACCTGACTGCAATGGCACAGCCGGTCCAAATCATTATATGCAGACCGTTAACACAACGTATGCCATTTATGATAAAACAGGTACCAAATTAGCCGGCCCTACCAATATGAATCAGCTTTTTGGAAGTGTGCCGGGTGCTAACTGTAACGATGGTGACCCAATCATATTATATGATGAACAAGCCGATCGTTGGATGGCTGCCGAGTTTTCTCTTTGCGGATCACCCGACAGAATGCTTATAGCGTACTCTACTACCAATGACCCTACAGGAACCTGGTATCAGTATTCCTTCAATATGAACGGTATGCCCGATTATGAAAAATTCGGCATTTGGCACGATGGCCTATATATGGCCACCAATACCAGTTCCGGTACTGATATCTATGTTTTTGAACGTTCCGTGATGATTGCCGGTGGCACAAACCCCAAGATGGTTTCATTTGATAATCAATGGCGTCCCGGTTCTGTGGATGGATTCATGATGGTTCCTCCTGTTGATTGTGATGGTGATGCACCTCCTGTTGATCAACCCGGTATTTTCATCGCTCAAAGTGATGATGCTTTTTCCGGCAGTTCTGACCAACTTTGGATTTATGAGCTTGATGTTGACTGGACAACAACTACCAATTCAACTTT
>JAEYXG010000278.1 GCA_023428585.1 Bacteroidota bacterium | reverse complement strand
CATGACAATCATGTGTACTACTGCTGCACCAATACCAGTTATCATATAATAAATCAGAAATCGTTTGCTGCCCCAAACATTCTCAATCAGATATCCAAACATCCACAAAGCAAACATATTGAATATGATGTGGCTAAAGTCAGATGTACTATGAAGGAACATGTATGTTACCAGTTGAACAGGATTGAATTTTGATGAGCCAAAATAATGCATACCAAGATAATCAACCAGATCAAGACGAAAGACATTAAGAAACATGATCTGCGCCAAGAAAAAGAGACCATTGATTATCAGCAGGTTTTTTACTACCGGTGGCAGCATACTAAAACCCCTGGGTGAATACTGTTGATTCATATTAGTTGTATCAGGTTTTATTGAAATTTATTCTCAAGCTCATCGAGCGTGATATTGATAATAATAGTTTTACCTGAAGGGCTAATTCCAGGCACTTTACAGGCGAAAAGATCATCAACCAATCCCTGCATCTCTTCAATGGATAATGGTCTTGAAGGCTTTATTGAAAGGTTTCTGGCCATTGACTTTGCCAGATTGTTTACATTGTCATTTTTTAGGTTACTCTTATTCTTTTTGAAGTTCTCAAGTATGCCATCGATTAGATTCTGTATATTATGCACCTGAATATCAGCAGGTAGCCCTGTTACAATAAAGGTGTTTTGTCCAAAAGGCTCAAGTACAAATCCAAGTTTATGAAATTCATCCGCCAGTTCCACAATCAAATCCGCATCGGGTGCTGATAGTTTAACTGTTTGGGGGAAAAGTTGTTGTTGGACATTCCCAGGCCTATTCTCAATTCGCTCTATAAACTTCTCATACAATATGCGTTCATGAGCAGCCTGTTGGTCAATGATCATCAATCCTGATTTGATTGTAGAAATAATATACTTGCTTCTTAACTGCATGAAACCACGAGACTCCTGCTCAGCCGATTCAAAATCTGAGCCTACTGTAAGTGTTTGTTGTCCGGAGGAGGCTGCATTATTGAATTCTGTATTTCTTTGTGTTACCTCAGGCCCAACATAAAAGGATGATAGACCAAGATCAGGTGATTGCTTTTTGACAAAAGGATTATATTCCGGATTTATCTTAACTCCCGGAACCACAATTGATTTATCCTTTGGGAAGAAGAAATTATACTCTGGTTTTGTGTCAAAGTCTATGGTAGGGAAGAGGCTGTATTTCCCGATGGCTTGTTTTACTGCCGATTTTAATATGCCATATATTGCCTGGTGATTTTGAAAGTTAACTTCTGTTTTAGTCGGGTGAATATTAATATCAATATCTTGTGGATTAACATTAAGGTAGAGGAAATATGAAGGAAAGTGTTCCTCAGGTATAAGATCACTGAATACCTCTTCAACTGCGTGGTTTAAGTATGGGTGTTTAATAAAACGGTTATTGGCAAAAAAGTACTGTTCCCCTCGGGTTCTTCTGGCACTTTCAGGTTTACCTATGAAACCTGTTATTTTCACTACTTCAGTATTAACCTCCACCGGTACCAGCTTTTCCTGATAGTTGTTGCCGAAAAGATTACTTATACGCTGTTTCAGACTCGCTTTGGGAAGTTGTATTTGGATTTTTCCATTGTTTATCAGATCAAAACCAGTTTGTGGATTAACAAGCGCCACTCTTGTAAATTCCTCCACTATTAGTCGCATTTCATGGGTGTCTGATTTTAAAAACTGTCTTCTGGCAGGTACATTATAAAAAAGGTTTTTTACCTGTATAGAGGTTCCCGGTTCAAGTGCACAAGGTTGTTGGCTTTTAACAAAAGAGCCTTCAATAGTTACGTGTGTTCCAACTTCATCTTCTAATCGTCGACTTTTCAATTCAACGTGCGATATTGCTGCAATGGAGGCAAGAGCTTCACCTCTGAAGCCAAAGGTTTTAATCCTGAATAAGTCGTTTGCATCTTGAATTTTTGAAGTAGCATGACGTTCAAAACTCATTCGGGCATCAGTTACTGACATGCCACAACCATTATCAATAACCTGTATCAGAGTCTTGCCCGAATCCTTAACGATAAGCTCAATGTTGTTTGCTCCTGAATCAACAGCATTTTCAAGTAACTCCTTAACGGCAGAAGCCGGTCGTTGTATTACTTCTCCAGCAGCTATCTGGTTGGCTACTGAATCAGGCAGTAGTCGAATTAAATCTGCCATTTAGTTGAAGAAAATATAATAGATAAATAATGCTGCCAAAACCAAATAAACTAGCAATGTAATCTTTGAAATGCTTCCGGTCCTCTTCTCCTTGACTTTCAATGATGCTCTCAATTTCTCGCGAAAATCAGGACTCACTCCACTTTCATCTTTTTTATCGCTATATTTCTTCCTGAGCTCTTCCAGTTCTTCTTTTCGTTTATCATAATATAATGGCTTATAGCTGAACTGCCTTGGTTTGGGTGTATGAAACGCTACTATCTTCATGACTTTTTACTCCTTTCTCTATCTGTATGATTATCTTCGGTATCGATATTTACAACCACACCTATTAGATAACAAAATTAAGCAATTAATTATTGTTTTAGAGTGAATTTAGTCATTATTAAGCGTTTTTATCTTCATGTTATAGTCATCCAATTCTATGCAAAAAAAAAGCCCTTGGCTTCTGCAAAGGGCTTTAAAATATTTTTTTGGTGTTTATCCATTCACCATTGAGGGAATACGGCGGCTCACAATAAAGAAGCTCCCAAATAACACTGCACTGTAAAACAGATCACCCAACAAACTGGTGCTGAAGAATGGAATTCCGGCAATGTACGATTGCAATATACCTGAGAAATCACGGCTATAAGGCATTAAACCTGTATACCAGGCAGCAAAATTGGTAATAAGGAAAAATACCACTGATGAAGCAACAGATGCAATAACGACATTGCCAGCTTTAACGCGATTGCGTAATAATATACCAATACCAACTGCTGCTATCATTCCAACATAAACAGCTATCATGGTAGTATGGAATCCAATAATCAAGTCACTGATTAACATGGCAATAATTGGAAGTATAAATGCAAGAGCTTTCCTGTTAATAAAAGCTCCACCAAAAAGAGCTATTGCAGCTACCGGTGTGAAATTTGGCCAATGTGGTACTAATCGCATTACCACTGCAAAGAGGATTGCAGAAATTGCAAAAATCATTCTTGAATTAAAAAATCTATTTTCCATGTTAAAGCATATTTGTTTTATGGCCACAAATTTAATAAGATTTCCTAACCTTGTTGGCATTTATTAATCTTTTTCATCAATTCAATGCCCGATTTACTTTTGCAATAACAGTTTAATCCTGTAAAAGTTTTCCATTCGCAGTGTATTACCCGCCCAGGTCACCTTCATATTGGCTGGATATTTTCTAGATTGATCATTCCGTTCATGTAATTCAACATAACATTACATGTTGTTAATGGTTATCTTTGCATAAATGAAATTATCCCGTAATGTAATTCATATCAGATATGTCGAAACAGCCGTTTGATGCCGTAATCTTTGATTTGGATGGAGTAATAACCAAGACTGCTCTCGTCCATAGTTCTGCCTGGAAAAAGATGTTTGATGAGTTTCTCATCCAATATTCAAATAAACATAATATTCCTTTCAGGGAGTTTACCCATACAAATGATTATCTGCCTTATGTTGATGGTAAACCAAGATATAAAGGAGTACAGGATTTTCTCACATCCCGGGGTATAGAACTGTCTTTTGGTGACCCTACCGACAGTATAGACAAGGAAACCGTATGTGGTTTAGGCAACAGAAAGGATTATGCCTTCAACGAAATCCTCAGGGTAGATGGGGTGAGCGTTTATGATAGTACTGTTGCGCTGATCAAACAGCTTAAGGAGAATAATATAAAGGTAGGAGTGGCATCATCAAGTAAGAACTGCGGCCCTGTGCTGGAAGCTGCCGGTCTACTTCATCTTTTTGAAACAAGAGTTGATGGTGTCGTTTCTGCTGAGCTCAAACTCAAAGGAAAACCCGAACCAGATATATTTACCACCGCTGCTGATAATATGGGTGTTACTTATGATCGTTCCGTAATTGTTGAGGATGCTGTATCAGGAGTCCAGGCTGGAAAGAAAGGTGATTTTGGACTGGTTTTAGGTGTGGCACGTGAAGAAAATGAAAAGGAGCTATTACTTAATGGCGCTGATCTTGTCGTTACTGATCTTGAAGAAATTTCACTCGAGGGGATCAATGATTGGTTTATATCAGGTATTGAGAATGAATCGTGGACTATTACCTACCAGGATTTTGATCCTGTAAAGGAACGAACCCGTGAAGCGTTGCTTACAGTTGGCAATGGCTATTTCGGTACCAGGGGTGCTATGGAAGAAGTAGCATCAACAAAGGTCCATAGTCCGGGAACTTATATTGCGGGTCTGTA
>JAEYXG010000090.1 GCA_023428585.1 Bacteroidota bacterium | reverse complement strand
GAGCTAATGTAAAAGTGGTAATGACCAAATGTGCCACTGACTTTGTTACCCCCCTGACTCTGTCCACCCTGTCGCAACAGCCCGTGCTTATTGAACCTTATGATAAGGTTGATGGTAGCTGGCATAGCCATGTTGAGTGGGGTAGGTGGGCTGATTTGTTTGTCGTTGCTCCGGCATCAGCCAATACTTTGGCAAAGATGGCAAATGGTATTGCCGATAATCTCTTGTCAACCTGCTATCTGGCTGCCAAGTGTCCGGTATTCTTTGCTCCTGCAATGGACCTTGATATGTTTCATCACCCCACAACTGCCAAAAACATCAATACACTCTTGTCGTACGGTAATCATTTAATTGAACCACAGACTGGTGAACTTGCCAGCGGATTAATTGGTGCAGGACGAATGGAGGAACCTGAAATAATATTAGAGGTTATCAAGGGTTTTTTCAACAAGAAAAAGGACCTTCAAAACAAGAACGTGCTGATTACTGCTGGTCCAACCTATGAAGCCATTGATCCTGTGCGATTTATTGGTAACCACTCGTCGGGCAAGATGGGTTATGCTCTTGCAGAAGAGGCCGCTATGCGAGGTGCCACAGTTACACTGATATCAGGACCGGTGCAGACAAGTACCAACAATCCCGGCATTAAAGTAATCAAAATTGCTTCAGCAGCTGAAATGAAGGCAGAATGCGATAAGGTTTTTAATGAAAATGATATTATCATCATGACTGCTGCCGTTGCTGACTATACGCCTGAAATGGTGGCGACAGAGAAGATTAAAAAGAAGGAAGCATTGGAACTCAAACTGAAGTTGACCGATGATATTCTTGCTTCCATGGGTGAAAAAAAGAAATCAAATCAGTTTTTGGTTGGATTTGCCTTGGAAACCGAGAATGAAAAGTCAAATGCCATTTCTAAACTGAATAATAAAAACCTGAATATGATCGTTCTTAATTCACTTAAAGATAAAGGGGCTGGCTTTGGAACCGATACCAATAGGGTTACAATGCTCTTTCCTGATAAAAGTGAAATAATTACTGATACATTGCCTAAATTGGAAATAGCAGGTATGATCTTTGATGCTATTTTTAATCGGTCACGATGATTAATATTATGAGAAAAATATTCAGTCTATTTGTTTTTATTACCTTATTTTCAACTGTTTACAGTCAGGAATTTAATGTAGTTGTTCAGGTTACCTCTCCTCAGGTGGAGGGTACTGAGAAGAAGATATTTGAAACGCTTCAGCAGGAATTGAATGACTTTGTGAATAACCGTAAATGGACAAATTTCAACTATAAGCCTGAGGAAAGAATTGAGGGAACTATACTTATTACAGTTAGCTCCAGGGTATCAAGTGATCAGTTTGTTGCGCGAATGAACGTGGCATTGCGCCGGCCGGTCTTCAATGCATCATATAACTCGCCATTGCTGAATTACATTGATAAGGACTTCGAGTTTACCTATGTTGAGTATCAACCATTGGAGTATAACGATAATACTTATTCTTCAAGCCTTACTTCAACCATTGCCTATTACCTATATATCTACCTTGGTTTAGATGGTGACTCATTTGCGAGGATGGGAGGGGCTCAATATTATGAGAAGGCTCAAAATGTAGTGAATTTGGCTCAAAATGCCCGTGAAAAAGGTTGGAAAGGATTTGAAAGCCAGAAGAATAGATATTGGATGATAGAGAATCTTACCAATCCAACCTATTCCTCCGTTCGTGAAGCTATGTATAAGTATCATCGTCTGGGTCTTGATGTTATGTCGGAAGATGTTGAAAGAGGAAGAGCTTCAATCAATGAAAGCCTTGAACTGCTGCGGAAAGCCAATCGTGAACGGCCAGGCCTTTTTATATTGCAACTATTCCTTGAAGCCAAGAGAGACGAATTGATCAATATCTATTCAGGAGCTTCACCCATGGATAAAACTCAGGCAGTGAATATTCTCAAGGAAATTGATCCTGCCAATGCTGCACGTTACCAGCGAATTCTGGAATCAAAATAGTTTAAGGCTTTCTTGCTGTTATTCACTTTGCTCTCCTTTGGATAAATTTATTAATTTTGTTTGATAATTAATCCAATATATGCTCTGCAGGCTTTCTGTCAGTAATTATGCGTTGATCCGTAACCTGGATATTGAGTTTGAAAAACCATTCTCTGTGATAACAGGGGAAACAGGAGCCGGGAAATCAATTATTCTTGGAGCACTATCGCTTATTTTAGGCAGCAGGGCTGATAATCTTACTTTTGCTGATAGTTCAAAGAAATGCTCTATTGAGGGTACATTCGATATTTCAAAATGTGAGCTTGATTCTTTTTTTGAAGAGAATAATCTGGATTATGATACTACCTGTATTATACGACGGGAAATTACCCCACTGGGAAAATCCAGAGCCTTCATCAATGATACTCCTGTAAATCTTATCCAGATAAGAGAGCTAACAAGCAGGCTCATTGATGTTCATTCACAACATCAAACATTGCTTTTAAGGGAAAATTCCTTCCAATTATCGGTAGTTGATGCCGTGGCTGATAATATTCGATTATTACAGAAGTACAAGGTAGCATACAAGAATTACACAGCCCTGGTTAAGAATTTGGAAGAAACGAAATTATTGAATCAGAAAGCCAAGGCAGAACTTGATTATCTGCTCTTCATGGTGGATGAATTCAGAAAAGCAGGCCTTGTTCGTGGTGAACAAGAAACTCTGGAAGAAGAACTTGACATCCAGTCGCATGCTGAAGAGATAAAAACCAAATTGTACCGTGCAGCTGAATTGTTGCATAATGGTGATGAGAATATTGTTGCCAAACTTAAGGAAGTAAGTAATTTGGTGATATCTGCATCCCAGCATTATAATGATTTGTCAAGCCTCGCAGATCGGTTCAACAGCAGTTTGGTTGAGATAAAGGACATTGCCGAAGCCATCAGTGACACGGTAGAGAAAGTTACCTTCAATCCGGAAAGAATGGAGGAGATAAATACACGACTTAGCGTAATATACAAGCTGCAGCAAAAGCATAACGCCAGAGATGTCAATGAGTTGATAACCATTGAAGAACAGTTTGAACAGCGAATTGACGGCATTGAATCATTAGACCGTCAAGTGGAATTGCTTGAAAAAGAAGTGAAGAATTCCTTTAATGAATTGAATGAACTGGCAAACATACTCTCTGAACGAAGGAAGCAGGCATCTCCAGCTATCCGGAAATCTATATTGGATACAATTGGATTACTTGGAATAAAGGATGGTAGTTTTATTATTGATTGGCAAACACTGGAGGAGCCGGGCCGGGAAGGCAAAGATGGTGTAAAGTTTCTGTTTTCAGCCAACAAAGGAAGTCAACCTGACGATATATCAAAAATAGCATCCGGTGGTGAACTGTCTAGATTAATGCTGGCAGTAAAGTCTTTAATATCAACAAATAACTTATTGCCAACTATAGTGTTTGATGAGATAGATACAGGTATCAGCGGAGATATTGCTGGTAAGGTAGGAAGCATATTGCGTCGTATATCAGAGCATATGCAGGTAATCACTATAACTCATCTGCCACAGATTGCCGCCTTAAGCATGGAACATTTTAAGGTTCATAAACTTACCGATAAAAACAGTACATGGTCAGCAATCAATAAGTTGAACAAAGAAGAACAAATAGATGAACTTGCCTTGATGATCAGTGGCAATCATAAATTACAGGGAGCCCGTGAAGCTGCCTTGGAATTACTGCAAAACAGTGTAAATCAGGCTTCCTAAGGAATGAGCTTGTCCTTCGGATTATTCGGGTTCAAACATTAAACGATTATTTTTGTTTGAGGAGTTTTAATTATCAGCAATAAACATTTAACAAGAAGAACATGGCATATAATCTTTTAAAAGGTAAAAAAGGTATCATTTTTGGCGCTCTCAATAATCAGTCGATTGCCTGGAAAGTAGCAGAAAGAGCTCATGCAGAGGGAGCTACACTGGTATTGACAAATACACCAATCGCTATCAGAATGGGCGAGTTGGATGAACTGGCCAAATCAACCGGCAGCCTCATGATTCCTGCAGATGCCACCAGTGTAAGTGATCTGGAGAATTTATTTGTCAAAACAATGGAGGCATTCGGTGGTCAGATTGATTTTGTGCTTCATTCAATAGGGATGTCGCCAAATGTTAGAAAGAAGATTCCTTATGATGACCTTAATTATGATTTTTTTGCCAAAACACTTGATATTTCAGCATTGTCATTTCATAAAATGATACAAACGGCCAAAAAACTGGATGCTATAAAAGAGTGGGGGTCAGTGGTCGCCTTGTCGTATATTGCTGCACAACGTACCCTTTATGAATATAATGACATGGCTGATGCCAAAGCGGTGCTTGAATCAATAGCACGCAGTTTTGGATATATTTACGGACGTGAAAAGCATGTTCGTATAAATACCATTTCACAGTCACCAACACCAACTACTGCCGGACAAGGAGTAAAGGGATTCAATGCCCTCATTGATTTCACTGAACGTATGTCGCCCCTCGGTAATGCAACAGCCGATGAATGCGCTGATTATTGCATAACCATGTTCTCTGATCTGACT
>JAEYXG010000083.1 GCA_023428585.1 Bacteroidota bacterium | reverse complement strand
TTATAAGCGTCTTGAACTCAAGGGTGCTTCATTCGCGAGAATTACATTGCACGCCGGTGTTGGCAATTTTAGAGCCATTGATGTTGAAGATCTTACTAAACATAAAATGGACTCTGAAGAATTGATTATTGAAGAGGAAGCTGCCAATATCGTTAACCTAGCCAAGGAGAATCGCAAACAGGTTTGTGTTGTCGGTACAACAACCATGAAAGCCGTTGAAACTTCTGTCTCTATATCAGGAATGCTCAAACCTTATAAAGGATGGTCAAATAAATTCATCTTCCCTCCTTATGATTTTAGTATCGCTACGTGTATGATTACGAATTTCCATATGCCTCAATCACCAATGCTGATGATGACGTCTGCTTTTGCCGATTTTGATTTTTTAATGATGGCTTATAAAGAAGCAATCAAAGAAAAGTACAGATTCTTTACATATGGTGATGCCATGCTTATTCTTTAAGCCGGAAATTTTTTGTTGAACATTGTTGTAAGATTCAAGGAACCTTATCTGCAAATATAAGTTAGATAATCATATAGTTTATATATCGTAAAGCTTGTTCAAGTGAATAGATATGTAATTATTGTTGCCGGAGGGGTTGGTTCGAGAATGAATTCGATACATCCCAAGCAATTCATGTTACTGGGTGGACAACCACTTTTAATGTATTCCATCAATACTTTTTATGAATCAGGAGTTAAAGAGATAATTGTTGTAATACCCCATTCTTTTCTAGAATTCTGGAAAGAATTATGCCTGAAACATTCTTTTGAAATACCTCATAAAGTTGTTGCCGGTGGGCATATTAGAACACAATCGGTTAAGAATGGGCTTGACGAAATAAACGATGCCAATGCTGTGGTTGCCATACATGATGGAGTTCGACCATTTGTATCAAAGGAAACAATTCAACAAGCATTTAGTCTTGCCCATAAAACAGGAACTGCCGTGCCTTATCTTGATCTTACTGATTCACTCAGATTATTTGATGGCGATGTTGGCAGAAGTGTTGAACGCGATCATTATAAATCAATTCAAACTCCACAATGCTTTGAATTGTCATTATTAAAAAGAGCGTATAATTCTTCACAGGTCCAATCCTTTAAAGATGATGCCTCACTTGTTGAACAAATGAATGAAAGTATTTCAATGTTTAAGGGCAATATGGAAAATATTAAAATTACATCGCCTTTCGATTTTATTATTGCTGAGGCAATTCTAAAGTCAAAAGAGTCGTCTGTCAAGTAAGGCCATTCATAGTTTATTTCTTTTTACTGCTCTGCCTTTCCACTGGAAGGATTTAAAGTTCCCTAGTACTCCTATAAAAACGGTGTAAAATGATACCGGTAATTCCATAAGCAATAGAAAACGCACAAGTTTATCTTGCCCAAATCTCTTCAAGTATCTTGATAATAGAAAGGCATCCGTAACAGTTTTAGTTGCGAACAGACTAATAGTAACTGCCGGAAGCAGGTAATAAATTACAGGTGTTGAAGGAATTCCGGTAATACCCTGAAGCAAAGCAAGAAAAATGGAAAACAACAGAATTGAATTGAAACCAAAAATTGAGACGGCAGTATATATTACCTGCCAATCACTATATCCCCTACTCTTTGATACCCATCTTGTACGCTGTGATAAGAAATCACGTAATGTAGGCTGAGTTTCCGTTATAACCATGGCGTTAGGGGAATTCATGAATGCTATTTTATTGCTTCCATAATATCGTTTTAATGCAAGCATCATAAAGATGTCATCACCTGAAGCATAATTTTGACGCATCAAATCATTGTGTTGAATGGCAATGGTATTAAATGCTATATTATCATTATCAGGATATTTGTGTTCTTGTTCACTCTTCTTAAGTGGCAAAGAAATATTATTAAGGTTATTGGAATAGTTATTTAAGATGTTGTGATAAGCTTGCAGATCAAACCCCATATTGGCACCATTGCTCATGATGGGCATTCCCTGTCCGATGCTTCCAGCTGTCGATGCCAGAAGGGAATTAAATTCCAGACATTGGAATGTGTTGAACAGGCCATTTTGAGGCTGTAAACTCACTGGGCCGGTGATAAAAACCGCATCTGTTGCTTGAAACCATCTATTCATCTCGCTTATCCAGCAAAAAGGAACAATACAATCAGCATCAGTAGTAATTATTTTGGCGCCGGATGATGCAAGTATTCCAATACTGAGAGCCTCTTTTTTGCCTCCATTTCCTGAAGTAAACAGTTGCTTGATATTGATGGTAGCAGTTTCAATAAATTGATTTATGATTTGCTCAGTCGTATCCGTTGACTGATCATTAACTACAATCACTTCGAAAAGGTTATTCGGATAGTCTTGCAATGCAAGGCTGTTGAGGCATTTTAAAATATTATTTTCTTCATTTCGGGCAGCAATAATGACCGAGAATCTGTTAAAGATTAACTCCTCCTGTGATTGTAAGTTATTGATGTTAATTTTTGGCAGCTTATTTAAACCCTGCGCAAAGAATGAAATTAACAGGATGTAGTTAAATGTTATGCTTAAAATCACTATCCATAAAACAATTTGAAGAGTCATCATACATCTCTTATTAATTTTATTCTATTAATAAACAATAGGCCTATTATCGATGGGATAGCAAGGTTTATTATCCAAACTGAGGTAGAGGCAGCCAATATTGAAACTGTGCTGCCTGGCTGTCCGGTAAAATATAGGCCTAGAAAATACATAGATACGGACCCCCTTATGCCCAGATCAACCAGCGCAATAGTTGGTATGGCTGTCATGGCAAAGTAGGTCATTGAAATTAGTATGAAGGCATGGAACCAAGGTATTGATAATCCAAAGGCCAGCAGCAAGAAATAAAACTGTGAAGAAAAGATCAAATATCTTAACATACTGAGTAAAAGCACCTTCAATAGAAGACTTCTCTTTAAACGACGCATTACCCTCAGATAACCTCTTACTTTATCCCAACCGGGTTTTACAAAATAAGTGGTTAATCGCGCCACGTTTGACACTCTTAAATACATCATCACCATAAAGGTTCCTGTAAGAATTACAGCAACCAGAATCAGCAGGTATAGAATAAAATTGGTAAAACCGTTCAGATCATAATAGCTTGGTATAAAAAAGCAAAGGGAAAGCATACCCATCAAGAGAGTGGTTATTAATTGACTTATACTTCCAGTAATAGTAAGGAAGGCACCTTTAAGGGGGTGAGTATGCTTTAATGTAAACAAACGGCCTAAAAATTCTCCCACCCTATTAGGTGTAAACAGGCTCATGGTTATACCTGAAAGGATTGACATGAATGCTTGTTTGAAAGAAATTCTTTCGGAATAGTGAATTAGAAGTTGCCATTTATAAGCTTCAACACCCCAATTGATTGGCATAAGTATTACTGATAGCAAACATAAAAGGATAAAATCAATGTGAAAAAGTCTAGAATTAATTGAATCAGTGAATGATAAGAAGTTTTGAGGATTGGCCAACTGTCTATAGATAAACCAGGTTGCAAGAATAGCAATCACAATCCGCAGTGCCCTATTGATGTATTTCTTTACCTTTGTTGTCAGAGCCATTTAGTATAAAACAATTTGGATGTATGCATAATGAAAGGATTATATTGGGTATAGATCCAGGTACACAGATAATGGGTTATGGATTAATAGCCGTTAAAGGTAAGAAAATTGAGTTGATCACTCTCGGTGTGTTCAAATTCAGTTCAAAGGAGGAACACTCTCTAAGATTGAAGAAAATATTTGAATCAGTACTTTCATTGATTGAAAAGTATCATCCTGATGAGTTGGCAATAGAGGCGCCATTCTTTGGGAAAAATGTACAGTCAATGCTCAAGCTTGGTAGGGCACAAGGTGTTGCGATGGCAGCAGCACTTTATAGAGACATACCGATTTTTGAGTATTCACCTCGTAAAATCAAGCAATCTATCACTGGCAAGGGGAGTTCATCAAAGGAGCAAGTGGCAGCAATGCTTGGGAATTTGGCTTCAATGCCCGCCGAAAAGATACCTTTGGATGCAACTGATGCCGTTGCTGCAGCTATGTGTCATTATATGCAAAACATAGGGACAGGTGTAGAGAAGAAGTTTGCCGGTTGGAAGAGTTACCTAGATCAAAACCCCAAAAAAATAGTCACCCAACAAAAAAATCGCCATGAATAAGTGCAGTTGGTCAGAAGAATAAATATTAGAATAAACCCCTTACCGCTTCATTTATTTCCGAGTCTGAGGCATCAATATTGAAAACAATGGATGGTTTCAAGTAACTTATCCGGTGATGCGATTTAAATAGTTGTTCACCTCCGCCTGTGATGTTTAACATTATGAGTGAATCGGGTGATACTTGTCGGGTCTTGACTGATTTCATTAATGATGCAGTTGCAACGGCAGCAGCAGAATAAATATCAATACCCTCAAGATTTTTAAAAAGTTGGGCAGCTTCTCTCAATTCAACATTGGTGATGTTATGAACATCACCATCGGTATCAGTAAGAGCATCAAATAATCCGCCGGTAATAGAATAAGGTGGCCTTCTATTTGATAGCACTTTTGCATCAATTGTATGGGTTTGCATTCTTGCTTCCTCTTCATTCATAGGAAGCAACTGACGGGAGCGCACTTGCCATGCATTATAGATTGGAAGGAATGGGGCATTTTGTGATACAATAAGTTTCATTTTATTATTACCAAATCGACCATCAGCAATTAGTCGCAAGTTTGCTTCCCAGGCTGCAATTGCGCCTGTGCCACTGCCTACAGCCTGGAAATAGAATTCCGGAATTTTGCCAATTGTAGTAGTTGCACTTAGCACAGTAGTTCCCATTCCATCGCGGCGTGCAACATTTTTAGCTCCTCCTTCAGCAGAAAACCCATCCATTCTGGCGATGACATTGCTTAAAGAGATTGCATCAAAGTAATCACTTCCAGAAGCAGTGGCAACAAGCTTTACGCAATCAGAGATTGGTTTGTCAAACCACAATGCATCAATATAGTCGTAGGGTACACATAAAATCAGGGGAATATTGTTAGCCGAACATACTTTAGCGAAAGCTCTGGCCGTATTACCGGCAGAGGCAACAACAAGTATATTGCCCTTATAACCATTCAGGCGGCTACAAACAGGAAATGCTTCAGTTTCTTTAAAAGAGCAAGTGGTCATTTTTGCTCCTCTTTCTGGCCAGTAACCATTGAATGTAATCCACAGGTTTTTCAGGCCGAGAGATGAAGCTAGCTTTTCACTTTTATAAGTAACAGGTGCAGAAGAACCAAGGAGATGTCCTTTTAATGGCAACCAATTGCCAAATTTGAATATACCTGCATCATCATCTCCCAAATTGAGCTTTTTATGCTTATATACAGTGCGTAAAAGACAATTAGCCGTCTCATCAGGAGCGTCAAGTAGCCATCCGGAATCATTAAATATTCTACCTGAATTTAAACTTTGAAGTTGGTATTCTGTATTAAATCCTTTCATTAGGTTGCGATTGTTGGCGCAAATTTAATTATTGTGCCTTATTTTATGATATTTATTTTTGAACTGTAATAATCGTTTCCCATATTTGCTAAAAGATGCCCGGTTAATCAAAGTTAAATTAGATGCGATTATTTCATTACAAATTATTTTTTGCATCTTTGTAGAATACAGATATTGAATATTATGCACGAAGATTTATTATTACTTGACACTATAAGGCTGAATTTTAGCCCGGCCAGTCTGCATGTGATGAATATTTGCATAGGGTTTATCATGTTTGGAGTGGCATTGGGGATTAAGTGGGATCAGATGAAAGACATTCTCCTTAATCCTAAGAAGGTAATCATTGGGTTAACCAGTCAATTTCTACTACTCCCGGCAATTACCTTTATTGCCGTATTAGCTTTTGGCTCTTATCTTACTCCTTCTGTTGCTTTTGGAATGCTTCTGGTTGCTTCCTGTCCAGGCGGAAATGTATCAAATTTTATTTCCAGTGTTTCAAGGGCAAATGTCCCCCTCTCAATTAGTTTAACTGCTGCAGGGACTGTTTTGGCTGTAATATTCACGCCGTTGAATTTCGCTTTCTGGGGAGGTTTGTATTCTGCAACATCACCCTTGTTACGGCCAATAGAGATTGACCCTGTTGATATGTTCAGAACAGTTATAATACTACTAGGAATACCAGTTGCTGCAGGAATCCTGTTTTCGCAAAAATACCCTAAGCTTACTGAGAAGATAAAGAAACCAATAGGTAGATTCTCAATGCTATTCTTTATCTTGTTTCTGGTTTTTGCATTTAGGAATAACTTCAATTATTTCATTGAATATATTAACTGGATTTTCCTCATTGTATTAATTCATAATGGATTGGCATTAATCACCGGATACAGCTTTGCTTCAATCTTCGGATTGGAAAGAAACGACAAACGAACCATCTCAATTGAAACTGGAATACAAAATTCCGGATTAGGACTTGCACTTCTATTTAACCCACGCATTTTCCCGCCCGATTTACAAATGGGAGGCATGGCATTCATTGCAGCCTGGTGGGGTTTATGGCACATCATCTCAGGACTGGGCTTAGCTTCATTATGGGGGAGTTTACGACGGGTTGAAAATTTGTCAAACTGAAATTATTATTGTCTTGAACAACTTAAAGGAAAAAGAAGTTTCAGGGTCAGTCAGGAATAAGGTATGGCAAAAGCAATCCTTAAGTTATAAACTTGTATACAAGTACGCAAACTTTTGTTTTAGGCTATTTTATTCAACTATTCATATAGAGGGAAAAAATAACATACCAGAGGGGATGCCGGTTATATTCGCATCCAACCATCAGAATGCGCTTATGGATCCCCTGGCCATTTTATTTGGTGCCGATCAACCAGTTTACTTTCTTGCTCGAGCAGATATCTTTAAAAAGAAATTTGTTGCCCGGTTACTTGCATTTCTTAAAATAATTCCGGTATACAGACTTAGGGATGAAGTTGATATAGTTGAAAAAGACAAAGAAGTTTTTAAGAAAACAGCGGCTCTGCTCTCTGATGGAAATTCATTGGGGATATTGCCAGAAGGGACTCACACTCCTATTAAACGACTCTCAAAACTGAAAAAGGGAATATCTCGTATTGCATTTGAAACCATTTCTGACTCCTATTTTCACTCTGACTTATTTATTGTACCTGTGGGCATTGATTATACTGATTATAGAAGACAGGGAAGCGATCTGGTTGTAATTTTTGGTAAACCGCTGGAAGTAAGAAATTATTTTGATTTGTATCAGGAGTATCCAAATAAAGCAATTGGCAAGCTACGGGATGATTTGGCTGAATCTATAAAATCATTGATGATCGATATAGACATAGATGGAGAGTACGAGTTTATTTACAATTATTCCCAATGGTCAGCACTTAATTCCATTGAATCTTCAATTACTGACTCCAAGAACAAACGTGATCCCTCAAATACAGGTTATAAAAACCGCAGTAGATTAAGACATTTGGCAAAATCAGGGAATCTGGTTTATGAGCGTTATAAGTTGGTTAGAGAAGAGACTGAGCGACAGAAATATCTGTATAAGAATAATAAAGATGGTTATCTGGAGCTAAAGGGCAAGATTGCTTTTGAAGCAAATAAAATTAGAGCCCCTTATTCACTATCCAGTTTATTGTATAAAAACTCTTCTATTTTTATCCGCATTGTTAAATTGGCAATCACATTGCTAGCTTATTTATTCAACTTCCCACCTTTTATTCTGGCAGGATACTTTTCAAAAAATGTTAAGGATCAGCAATTTCAAGGTACTATTAAATATGGATCGGCCCTTGTGATTTTCCCTCTTTGGTATTTACTAATATTAACAGTAGTTTCATTAATTTTTGGTATATCAACAGGATTGGTGGCGACAATCACTTCTTCGGTTTTCGCCATTCTCAAGTTAAAATATGGCAGATGAAACATTAGGTGTGAAAATGTTTGAATCTTTACCGTTACGTTAAATGATTCAAGGAAAATAGATCACTTTTGCATACAGAAAGAGGGGTGTGTAATATTTCACCCCTCTTTCTATATGGAAGTTTGTAATTGCAGGTATTTATACTCTCTCCAGATCAACAGTAAAATGGCGCATTATAGGAGCTTCATTAACTATTTTGAGTCCTTTAGTTATTGTGCTGCTACGTTTGTAGACATTACCCAATGCTGCCGCTACGTAATCCATATGGTTATTGGTATATACCCTTCTTGGAATGGTAAGTCTAAGGAGTTCTAATGCAGGGAATCGATTTTCACGAGTGTCAGGATCACGATCTGCCAATAAAGCGCCTATCTCAACGGCGCGTACACCGCTCTCTAGGTAAAGCTCAACAGCAAGTGTCTGTGACTGGAATTCCTCCTTTGGCAAGTGTGGTAAGAAGCGTTTAGCGTCAACAAAAATAGCGTGACCGCCAAAGGGTTGTTGCACAGGAACACCATATTCCATAAGTTTATTACCCAAATATGCCACTTGATTTATGCGAGTTTCAAGATAGTCAAATTCAGTACCTTCATAAAGCCCCTGAGCTAGAGCATTCATATCACGGCCTGACATACCGCCATAAGTTACATACCCTTCAAACATAATATTAAATGTTGAAGCTCTTTTAAACAGATTCTCATCACGTAGCCCAATGAAACCGCCCATATTAACAATAGCATCCTTCTTGCTGCTCATTGTCATTGCATCAGCATAGCTAAACATCTCAGCAACGATTTCTCTGATGGATTTGTCAGCATAACCTTCCTCGCGTGTTTTAATGAAATAGGCATTTTCAGCAAAGCGTGCTGAATCAAAAATAACCATTATTCCATACTTTGCAGAAAGCTCCTTTACAGCACGAAGGTTAGCCATTGACACAGGTTGTCCTCCTGAAGAGTTGCATGTTACTGTGATTACTGTGAATGGAATCTTATCATGAGGTGTTGATTTATACACATCCTCAAGTTTTTCCAGATTAACATTTCCTTTAAAAGGATGAAGAACGCGTGTGTCGAATGCTTCATCAATGGTGCAGTCAACTGCTCTAGCCTGACGATATTCGATATGCCCTTTCGTAGTATCAAAGTGAGAGTTCCCGGGAACAACATCACCTGCTTTGACAAGGGCAGAAAAAAGTACATTCTCAGCAGCTCTACCTTGATGAGTAGGCAAGAAGTATTCAAAACCGAGAATTTCCCTTATGGCAGATTTCATCTTAAAGTAGGATGATGCACCGGCATAACTTTCATCGCCTACCATCATCTCACTCCATTGACGGTCACTCATAGCTCCTGTACCTGAATCAGTAAGTAAGTCTATAAATACTTGTTCGCTTTTTAATTTAAAGAGATTATAGTGAGCTTGTTTGATCCATTCTTCACGTTCAGCCCTTGTACTCCGGCGGATAGATTCCACCATCTTTATTTTATATGATTCAGCAAATGGTAACTTCATTTTAAATAGGTATTGATTATTAAGACAATTGTTAATTGAAAAATTTAAGTTGGATATGATACTATCCATTGAGGAAATCAATACCTATCGCGGTTCTTGATGTTGCGAAAGATTATTTTATCAGTTAACCAGTACATGACCATATTGGTAATTCTAAATATGATGCGTCAAAAATAAAGCATTTTTCCAAAGCACAAAATAATTATCTAATATTTAGTGATATTCTCTATAAATAAAACAAGATAAGCTCATAAAATATTCATAATGAGCAATATAATATGGTTGCGGAAGTGTTGGTTCACTTTGTAAGTATTATCCTGAATGTTGTTTCTTTTCCAGGTATGGATGACTTGACGAAAATACGGCCTCCATGGTTCTCCCTAATGATTCTTTCTGCCAATGAAAGTCCCAATCCCCAGCCACGTTGCTTGCTTGTAAAACCAGGGTTAAATATTGTTTTGAACATTTGTTTGGAGATTCCTTTTCCGGTATCAGAAAGATCGACAGTCACATACTTCTGATCTTCAATGATGTTGATGGTAATCTTACCTTTTCCAGACATTGCATCAACAGCATTCTTGACAAGATTTTCAATTACCCAATCAAATAGCTGATAATTTAATTTTGTCAGAATTACTGAATCGCGTGAAGGTGATATCTCATATTTGACCATTTTTGAGGTCCTTGTTTTCAGGTATTCGATTGAATTGTATATCACTTCTACAATATTCTCAGGCTTTAGGTTTGTAGTTGATCCAATTTTGGAAAATCGTTCAGTGATAGTACTAAGTCGATTCACATCTTTTTGGAGTTCTTCCAGTGTCTCAGGATTCAGATTCTGGCTTTTCAGATATTCAACCCATGCTATCATTGATGAAAGGGGAGTTCCCAGCTGATGGGCCGTTTCCTTTGCAAGGCCGATCCATACTTGATTTTGTTCCGATCTTCTGGCAATACTGAACAGAAGATAAGATACTAAAAGGAACAGGCTAACTATAGCAAGTTGAATATATGGGAAATACCTTAATTGGGTCAATACGTAAGAGTCCTGGTAATAGATAAATGTCTTTTGGCCTGCAATATCTATTTCAATTGGCTCATTGCTGCCGGCCATTTCTTCGATAGTTTCTCTTACGAAAGCTGTATCTTTTACCAATGTACTGTCAATATTTCCGTATTGAATTATATTATTATGAGTACTGTCAGTGATAATAACAGGGACCGAAGCTGAGTTATCTGCCACTTCCATGAAGAATGATTGAACCAGGTCATTCAGAACTACCTTAAGCTCTGTAAACAATCTTGAATCTTTATAATAGAAATAGATATAATTGCCTGAATAATAATCGAGTATAATTGGTGGATAGACAGAAAATTCTTTTAAAAGAGCCGGGGTCATTACTGGCACGGTGTCAGGATTAAAATCTACATTCTTGGCCTCTCTGATGTTTCCAAGTTCATCTGAAAGAATAACGGGTATTGAAGTATTATTGGAGATTATCTTCAAATAATAACTAATATCCTCATCAATATCTGATTGTACTGTTTTAACGGTAGCTTCAGCAAGTAATTGGGCTCGTTCCTGCTCATCAATACTTATCTGCTTAAAAAAATTCTCGGTATAATTGACCAGGCGAGCTCTCTGTTGAATGGCATTGGCCCAAGTAGTGATTTTGCCTCGTTCATCTTGTGCTATCTTACGTACGAGTGAATTTGTATACCAGAGTGAAATACCAACAATAACAAGAGCTGCAATAAAAAGCCATCGTTTCCATGTCTTCTTTTGTTTGTATATACTAGTTGCCTTTGGCTTAAAGAGATTTGGTATTTTCATCCGATGCAGAACCTGTTATAGATACAAATATAAGGAGTTAATAAGATATATAGTTGGATGTTGATCTCGGGCTGATTCATCATTTATAAATGCAGATCTATTATTTCAACTCATCCCACTCAATTTGAAACTCTGTTGATTCTTTATTAGACGCATTGCCGGTTGCCGGATTGGGTTCTGTTTTCTTTTTACCGAATTCTTTCTGAATTACCTCTTTAAATACTTGTTTCTCATTCTTGAAATCATCAATAATTTTGTTCTTGACTGCCCTGGAATCATATTGAACAAGTGGATCATTAATTGGGCCGGTCATTTTGAGGAATAACCTGGGTTTTCCATAGCCATCATCTTCAATATACTGATCAATTTCTTTCCTATTTTTTTGTTTAGCCCTAAGCACGTCTGAAAGCAGCATATTAACATGATAATCAATGTCATTTCCAAATGTGTGGGTACCATAACCAGCAAGGTCGAGGGCAGAGGACTTGATCTGCATATTGGGTATCAATACTGTTTTATGTGATATTTCAATACGATTTTTAAGAGTTTGAAACTTTATATTTCTTAGCTCTTTTGCATCCAGGAATTTTGAAAGCGCTTGAAGTGGTTCAAAATCATTTAGTTCGCCATTCCTGATTACAACATCAGCAATAGCTTCCACACTTTCAATATTCACTGAAAAATCACTGTATAATGAGGTTGCAAAGTTGACTGATGCGTCAGCATTGCCTTTAATATTACTGCTTACAAGGCTATTCTGACCAAACTCGCTAAACTGATAAAATAGTTGTGTTATGTCAACACCCTTGAAGTTTGCTTTAGTAACAATCTGGGCTTTATTACCATACCTTCCATTAATTAGCCCATCCGCTGTTATTTGCCCGCCTAATGCGTTAATTGAGATACCTGTTCCCCTTAGAATTTCATCAGATAGACTAAAATTACCTGAAATATTTTGTGTTGATAGCTTTTTGTAGGTCAGCGAGTTGACACTCAAAAGAGCATTAAATGAAATATGTGGTGGAAACATGCTGGTTGATTTGGCAGTCGGCGCCTGTTCAATGGCCAAACCTAATATATCATCAAGAATTAGTTTATCGGAAAAAAGATTAAGAGATGCATGAATATTCTTCTCTTCATGGAAAATATAATTGCTAATGTTTTCAATATATCCATTGGCCTTTAAATCAGAAGTGCCTATATTACAAGTCAATCCGTCAAAATAAACTTTATTGTCACGAAACTCTGCTGTGCCGTTCAAATTACTGATATTAGTATTGTTATACACAAAACTAAAACCAGTAAATGTTGCCTGGCCTGTTGTTTGCTTATCAATTCTTGAACCCGTTTTATAGGCGCCATTATATTTAATATCCGCAATCACTTTTCCTTTAAGATCACTAAGATATTTGCTTTCCAGCAATGATGCAAAATCGGAAATGTCAGCCTGAATACTGAGATCAAGATTAACATCAGGATTACTGAAGCTCTTTATAATAGTATTTCCTTTGAACTTACCGCTTTTTACTTTACCATTGAAATGAGAAATAGTTAGCACTTCTGAGTTTTCTGCACCCCCATAGTGAAAGGTTCCCTTAGCTTCAATGTCATGAATAGTTAACTTCTTTTCTGAGTAATCAACACTTCCCTTTCCGAGTTGGAAAGTTGACGATATTTTAATCTTGCTAAATCCATCAGCCGGGCCTTTTATACTACCATTTAGCGTAATTTCTCCTTCAGGATTATAATTCTTGATTACTTTAGACATTTCTTCAGGAACAATAACCAGAATTTGGCCAATCTTTGATTTCAAGGAAGAAATCTGCAGATCAATATATGGTTTTGAGCCATAATTATATTTACCATTGAAGAGCACCTCAATATTGGAATAATTGATTGATGCCTGATGAAAATCCAGTTCTTCATTCCTGGTGTTAATATCCACTTCCGACTCCATAGATATCTTTGCCGGTTTCAGCAGTTCTTCATTGCTGATGATCATTCGCTCAGTGTAACAATCGCCGGTTACATTCAGCAAGAATTGCTCTTGTTGCATTGAACCTTTCAATATCATCTCATCAACTGCAATTACCAAGTCATCATGGCGTTTAAGGTTCTTATAGTAAATTTTTGATGAGGTAAGTGTCAGTCGCTGGACATTAAAACTGACTGACTGGTTTTTTGATCCGGGAGTAGACTTCCAAATATTGAAGTTGTTTTTTCCAAATTCATCTTCGTATATAGTTAAAGATGCATTATGTATTTTGATGCTGCGAATAGTGTATTTACCTGTTATCAAACTTATCAGGTTAAATTTAAGAGCAATGTTTTCTGCGTGTATTAACCCCGGAGCATCTGATAGCTCTTTAGGTGGTTTCATTGCAGTATTTGAGAGAATGAGTGATGCGAATGGAAAAGATTTGAACAAACTAACATCAGCTTTCACCACAGACACTTCAACAGTAAGGTGCTTATTTAATTCAGAGACAAGAAGATTCTTGATTCGTTCGCCATTTAAATATTGAACCAGAAATATTAAAAGTACTGTTGCCAAAAGCAGAGAACCAGCAATTGCCAATAATATTTTTAGAGATTTGATATCAACTTTGGGCATCTGTTTGAATAAATTGCTTTTCTACAAACGGGTTTTGATGCTTTAAATTGCAGAATACTCTTTTACAGCATTTACAATAGCTGCAGTATCAAAACCGCAAATGGAATAAAGTTGCTCAACCTTACCATGTGTTATAAATTCATCAGGAATTCCAAGCATTATAACCTTATTGTTAAAGTTATTGGCATTGATGAATTCAAGTACAGCACTGCCAAAACCACCCTTGATAGTGCCATCTTCAACAGTGATTATATACTTGAAATTATTGCACACATCATATAGTATTTCTTCGTCTAAAGGTTTTAGAAATCTCATATCATAATGTGCAGGTGCAATATTTTCATTTTTCAAATGTGAAATCGCCTCTTTAACAAAATTGCCCGGATGTCCGAGACTAAGAATTGCAATATCCTTTCCATCGGATACAAGTCGACCTTTTCCTGTGCTTATTTTCTCATATGGGCGTTGCCAATCAGAGCAGGCACAACTACCGCGAGGGTATCTGATGACGTATGGGCCATTACCTGGAAGTTGTGCTGAATACATCAAATTGCGCAAGTCGTGACCATTCATTGGTGCTGCAATAACAAGACCGGGAATTGCATTTAAATAAGCCAGATCATAAGCGCCGTGGTGTGTTGGTCCATCCTCTCCAACCAGGCCGGCTCTGTCTAGACAGAATATCACAGGTAGCTGCTGAAGTGCAACATCATGTATAATCTGGTCATACGATCGTTGCATGAATGATGAATATATGTTACAGAATGGAATAAATCCTTCAGTTGCCAGTCCTGCAGCAAAAGTCACAGCATGTTGTTCTGCTATTCCTACATCAAATGCTCTTTCGGGTATCTCACTCATCATCTGGTTTAGAGAACAACCAGTAGGCATTGCTGGTGTTATTCCAACAATTCTTTCATTTTCTCGGGCCAATTCTACTATGGTCTGTCCAAAAACATCTTGGTATTTAGACTGTTGATTCGGCTTGGCAGTTTCAATAATCTCACCGGTTTTTTTATCGAACTTACCCGGCGCATGATAAAGTATCTGTTGCTGCTCGGCTTTTTCGAATCCTTTTCCTTTAACAGTAATTAAGTGAAGTAATTTTGGACCGGGAATATCCCGTAGGTCTTGCAATAATTTCACCAACTTTATGACATCATGTCCGTCAACAGGGCCAAGGTATCTGAAGTTGAAAGCTTCAAAAAGGTTACAATTATTAAAGATGGTGGTTTTAACTGCTTTGGTAAGTTGCTTGACCACTGAACGCGAATTAGAGCCATAACGAGTATTACCACCCATCAGCAACCACACCTTATCCTTAAGTTTTTTGTATGAACGGGAAGTGACAATATCAATAAAATACTCACGTAATGCTCCAACACTTTTATCAATTGAAATGCCATTGTCATTAAGAATCACCAATATATTGGTATCTGATACTCCGGCATTGTTGAGAGCTTCCATGGCGATGCCACCCGTTAATGCTCCATCACCAATAACAGCAATATGTTGGCGACTGGTATTTTTTAAAAGTTTTGAAGCAGTGGCCATTCCCAAGATTGCAGAGATTGATGTGGAGGAATGACCAACGCCAAAAGAATCAAACACACTCTCCTGCATTTTAGGGAAACCACTGATACCACCAGCTTTCCGTATGGAATAAAACTGTTCTTTTCGACCGGTGATAATTTTGTGGGCATATGCCTGATGACCTACATCCCAGATAAGCTTATCATCAGGTGTATTAAATACATAGTGAATAGCTACGGCAATTTCAACGGCACCAAGACTAGCTCCAAGGTGTCCAGGATTCGATGACATTACTTCAATGATAAATTGTCTTATTTCATTGCATAATGAAGGCAAATCATCGACGTTAAGTTTACGCAAATCGTCAGGATTATTAATCTGTTGCAAGAGTGCTCCGATACCGGGTGACATGTTTTATATTTAGAGTTGCAAAGTTAACCAATATTAAAGTTGGATATCACTTTTGGTTGTAACTGGTTATTTGCTTTGTAATTAGGAAGATAAAATCATTAAGCATAAATTGTATTACATTTGCATCCTAAAAATTTCCCTATAAGGAGGAGCAATGAATATTATAATTGCCGGCGACGGTGAAGTTGGATTCCATTTAGCCAAAATGCTATCCGGCGAAAATCATAATATTACCGTAGTAGATCCACATGAGGAGCTACTTAAAATGATTGAAACACATACTGACCTGTTAACAATAACAGGAGATTCTGCTTCTATTGAGATTCTTGAACAGGCCAATGTGCGAAATGCTGATCTGCTAATCTCGGTAGTTCATGATGAGAAGATTAATATTACAACATGTGCAATTGGTAAAAAGCTTGGCGCTCGTCGTACTATTGCCAGAATTGACAATGTTGAATTTTTGACAAATGAGAATCGTGAGCTAATGCGAACTATTGGCATTGATTCAATGGTTTGCCCTGAGCGTATTGCTTCTAAGGAGATCGTGAAATTGCTCAAACAACCTGCGGCAACTGAAATATTTGACTTTACTGATAATAGACTTTCACTTATCCTTATAAGACTTGATGAAAAAGCTCAGGTGCTTAATAAGACTCTAAACCAAATTGCATCAGAGAATCCTAAATTGGACTTTAGAGCTGTAGCTATTCATCGAAATAACAAGACGATCATTCCTAAGGGCGATGATTTGTTCAAGCTTAATGATCTTACTTATGTCATTACAAAGCCCCAAGGCATTGACTCATTAATGCGTTTGGGAGGAAAAGAGATAGTTGACATTCATAATGTTATGATTGTAGGTGGTGGGCGCATTGGTCGGAAAACTGCCCAATTGCTGGAGCGTGAAATGAATGTGAAACTGATTGAAATCGATAAGGATCGAGCTTTCAACTTGATTGATCAGTTAGAGAAGACCCTCATAATAAATGCTGATGCGCGTGATATTGAGTTACTTGAAGATGAAGGCATCCGTAATATGGACGCATTCATTGCCGTCACCAATGATTACGAAACAAATATTCTCACCTGTTTGCTTGCCCAGAGATTTGGAGTTAAAAAAGTAATACCACTAGTTGAAAACATTGATTATATAAGTATCTCCCAAAGTATTGGAATAGAAACTGTTATCAATAAGAAGCTAATTACAGCCTCCTACATTGTTGGTTTTACAATGAATGCTGATGTACGATCAACTAAATGTCTTAGTGGTGTTGATGCTGAAGTGCTTGAATTCCTTGTAAAACCTGGATCAGTGGCAACGAAAAAGCAAATAAAACACCTTGATTGCCCAAGAGGTAGTATTATAGGTGGTATTGTTCGTGGAAACCAGAGCTTTATAGCAATTGGTGATTTGCAGATAAAAGAAAACGACACTGTAGTTGTATTCGCGTTACCTGAAGCAATAAGCAAGGTTCAGGGACTTTTCAATTAAATGAGTTTTCAGATATGTCAACTATACGCGACATAAACAAGTTTGCGATATTTAAGGTCCTTGGTGTCCTATTAATTATTGAAGGATTATTTCTGTTAACTTGCTTGATTCCCTCCGCTTATTTTAGTGATAATCTGGTTTCTAATCTGAGATTGCTTGATTCAAAACATGATTTTTTACCGCTTTTATTGTCAGGTGTTTTTACATCTTCCTTAGGGCTAGCCTTATTTATTTTTAATCGACGACTTGATCAAAATAGCATAGGCAAACGTGAAGGTTATATTATTGTAAGTTTTGCATGGATACTAATTTCGCTGTTCGGCGCACTTCCATATATACTTAGTGGAGTCACTTCTTCATTTACTGATGCTTTTTTTGAGACAATGTCAGGATTTACAACAACAGGTGCCTCCATATTTACTGAAATAGAGTCACTACCTAAAGGGATTCTATTCTGGCGTGCATTGACTCATTGGATAGGTGGAATGGGGATAATTGTACTTTCTCTAGCTGTATTGCCAATACTTGGTATTGGAGGTATGCAGTTGTTCGTTGCTGAAGTTCCCGGAGTTACTCCTGATAAGTTAACCCCCCGCATCACCCAAACAACCAAAAATTTGTGGGGCATATATGTGGTATTAACTTTGATTTGTACTGTGATGCTTATGTTTGGTGGTTTAAATCTTTTTGATGCGCTCTGTCATGCATTTGCAACCCTGGCTACCGGCGGTTTTGGAACAAAGAATGATTCTGTGGTGAGCTTTTCTCCCTACCTACAATATGTTTTGATTTTCTTTATGTATTTAGCGGGAATTAACTTCTCTCTGCACTTCTTTGTGCTTAAAAGGAAGTTCAAGCTTGCATTCACAAATGAGGAATGGAAGAATTATACTTTCATTATTCTTATTGCCACTTTAATTATTGGTGTGGCTTTATTTATTGCACATTATAGTTCATTTGAAAAGTCATTCAGAGATTCATTATTCACCGTTGTTTCAATTATTACTACCACTGGGTTTGTTAGTGCCGACTACCTTCTATGGCCTCAACATGCCTGGATAATAATATTGCTATTGATGTTTATAGGCGGATCAGCAGGATCAACAGGTGGAGGTGTTAAAGTTATTAGAATAGTATTGCTGCTTAAAAACAGTATGCTCGAACTAAAGCGTTTAATTCATCCTCAGGCAATTATACCGGTTCGTCTAAATGGGCGATCTGTACCTCAAGGAATTATCTTTAATGTGCTTGCATTCTTTCTTATCTATATCATTATCTTCGGCATCGGATCACTTTTACTTTCAATAATAGGGCTCAATTTTGAATCTTCTGTTGGAGCTGTTGCTTCTGCCCTTGGGAACATTGGACCAGGATTTGGAACTGTTGGGCCTATGTTGAACTATAGCTTGGTCCCTGATATCGGTAAGTGGGTGCTGTCATTCTTAATGTTGTTGGGGCGTCTGGAATTATTTACTGTCCTTATTCTTTTCTCTGCTGCCTTTTGGAATAAGTAGTCAATATCCTCCTTTTATTGACTTATCCATAAAGCACATTTAATCGGCAGCGCCTGTATTTATTTTTTTAGCCAGAAGATAAATTAATAATATAATAAAATTTAATATCTTTGGTTTAATCAAAACAAAAGGTGTTATGCGTAAACTTTTTAAGTTCATTCTATTGCTACTTTTGGCAGTAATCTTAATGTTTGCCTTATTCCTTGGTTGGCAGACCATAACCGAATTTAAGCCATCAGAGGAAGAAATTATTTCAAAAACAGAAGAATCACCTGCTATACATGACACTCTCACCATTATCAGTTGGAATACAGGTTATTTCGGACTAGGTGCTGAAATGGACTTTTTTTATGAGGGTGGTATAATGGTTCGGCCCACAAAAGTTCTTTATGAGAAATATCGAAAGGCAGCTCTTGAACGAATTCAGTCGTTCGATACTGCAGCCTTTATTTTCTTACAGGAGGTAGATACTCAGTCAAAGCGTACCTATTTTGATAACCAGTTGAATGCTATTAAAACGTTACTACCTGACTATCTTGATTTCTATGGAGCCAATTATAATGCATGGGTGCCTATCCCTCCATTAGAATCTATGGGAAAAGTAAGGGCTGGACTAGTTACATTGAGTAGGTTTAATCCGGTTTCTGCCAAAAGAGTCTCATTTCAATCATCCTATAGCTGGCCAATGAGGTTATTCCAGCTTAAGCGTTGTTTTCTGGAACTAAGGTTTAATACCAAGGATGGGAAAGAGTTGGTACTAATCAATACTCATAATTCAGCTTTCAGCGATGCGGCCGCTCTTCGCGAAAAGGAATTAAACAGTTTGAAGACTCTAATGCTAGATGAGTATATGAAAGGAAATTATGTGATAGTTGGAGGTGACTGGAATCAGAATCCACCAGACTTTGATACTACCTTGTTATTGCCATCTTATAAGTCAAAAAGAATATATCCGGGGATTCCTGATAATCTTATTCCCAAAGGGTGGGTATATGCATT
>JAEYXG010000057.1 GCA_023428585.1 Bacteroidota bacterium | reverse complement strand
GATATGGGATGATACGCCGCTGGGAACGGATGGTGACCTGACTGCCCATATGAAGGGGTGTTCTTCCTGTACGCTTTTTCACCAAAACTACCTAAGAGGAATTGAAGGATTTATGGCGGAAAAAAGGATAGCGCCTGATCCCGGCCTTTGGTCACGCATTGATGGACGGATACTGAATGAAAAGGATGCAGATGCATTGCCCCATTCACCGAAAGAGAATAGACCGACGGGTATCAATAAGTCAACCCCTGACCATGCCCTGACAACCCGTCCACGAAATGATCGGGCAGTCATCATACGGTTGGCCTGGTATACCACGGTCGGTGCAGCGGCAGTATTGTCAGGTATCTGGCTTGGAAACAACTTTACACTTGATTCATACCTTGATACTGACAAGCAGCTTTACCGTCAAGAGATATCCCTGCAATCAGATGATCTCAGTGGATTGAATTCCGGTTTGATTGATTACTACACTTATGAAAAACAACGTAACGATGAATAAGCCGTTAACCTATAAGATCTTCCTGATTGTCATTATTTTCCTTACGCTCATCAATCTGGGATTTGCCATATCCTTTTACGTAATTCACAGGCAACATCGTTCCGATGCAATACCGGTAAGGGAGAGAATTATGGAACGTGGTGGAAGATTTATGGAAAAGGAGATTGGATTTGATGAAGCTCAGATGCAGGAATTTGAATACCTGCGCAGGGAATTTAGAACGCAGATGAAACCTCTCCAGCAGCATTTGAGAAATCTAAATGGAATGTTGATACAGGAAGCAACATCAGAAAAACCTGATACACTGGAATGTAACCGGATTAGTCGTGAAATAGGCGATGTACATACTGAAATCAAGTTGGTTACTTATCAGCATATGATGCAGGTGGCCAATATTGCCACAAACGAACAGATGAAAAAATTGGACGCCTTTTATCAACAGATGTTCAATCATGATGGCGATCAGAGGTGGAAACACAGGGAAGGGCAATTCAGACACCGGCATGGACGTGCCAATGATTCAATAAACAATAAATAAGAGTATTAACTGTAAAATATCATAACGATGAAAAAATCAATTTTAATGACGGCAATCCTGTTATCCTTTATCCTTTCAGCTAATATGGCTGTTCAGGCCCAGGATAGAAAGGGGGACAATCAAAAAATGGCAGGGCAATATGAAAATGCCGATAATGCAAACCAATTACCTGGAATGTACTGCAATATACCCGGATTAAGCGATAGTCAGCGTGAGACCTTAAACAAGATGCATTTGGAGCATCAAAAGAAGGTAAGGCAAATGCATGCTGCCATTGGTGAGAAAAGAGCACATCTGAACACATTACGGCTAGCTGATAAATACAATAAGGGTGAAGTCAATGCTACCATTGATGAAATTGCAGCATTACGTGCTGATCTAATGAAGGCAAATGAAGCGCATAGACAGAGTGTAAGAGCCGAACTAAATGACGAGCAGAAGGCATGGTTTGATAGCAAACCGCGCAATCAACGCAGGTTTGGTAGAGGAGGCGATTTTGATGGTGAGCGGCCTAGATTCCATCAAAACAGAGGCTTTAAGCAGGGCAGAGGGTATCCTGAATGTGATGGTACAGGCCCACAATGGGGAAGAGGCAATCAGTAATCTTAAGGGTGAATCGGCTTCAAATATTCAGAAGATTCATTGGTTCATATATCTCCCCGGTTTCTAGCGGGGAGGTATATGAACTGTTCCTGAACAACAATCACAGCATGCTCCTGTTGCCTCTGCCAGACAGTTATCCATTTCATTAATCCTAAGCACACCAAGCAAGGCAAATACCAGCGCTTCCTTATATTCAATTACCTTATGAGATGGAATCACAATTTCACATTGCGATTTTTCCCTGATCAATTTAATAAGGAAAGCATTATGTGTACCACCGCCTGTAAAAATAGCCCTGCTCCCAATTTCTTTTGGTAATGCCTTGCTTATCTGAACGGCAGCATGATGCGTGAAAGTGCATAGTAAGTCGGCTACAGACAGGGGGCTTTCATTGATTAATGGGAGAATCTCCTTCTCAATCCATTCCTTGCCCAGTGATCGGGGGCCTTCAAGGGAATAATAATCCAGGTTTTCCAGTTTTTGAAAGAGGTCGTTATTAAAGCTACCACCGGCTGCATTGGAACCCATGGGATCAAATGGCATGCCTATTTTTTCAGCAAGGAAGTTGAGTATGATATTAACCGGACAGATGTCAAATGCCAATCGTCCCTTATCATCCTTGATTGAAATATTGGCAAAGCCACCAATATTAACGCATGCATCATACTCACCAAACAGAAGCTTATCACCCATTGGTACCAATGGTGCTCCTTGTCCACCCAAAGCAATATTGAGTGATCTGAAATCGCTGATGGTTGTTATTCCTGTTTCGGCTGCTATGGCCGCACCACTTCCAATTTGCAGAGTCATCCTATCCTGGGGACGATGAAAGACGGTATGACCATGACTGGCAATAAGATCAGGAGCAATGCTGAATTTTTTAATGAACTGATTGACAGTTTGGCCTATCCAATGTCCATATGAAGTATGCAAAAGTGAAAGTCCCAGTCCGTCCAGGCCCGGTGCCTCCTGTAGTATCTGTTTCCATACGTGAGTATAGTTCACGGTTTCAGCTTCAAGAATCGTTGACACCCAATGACTCCTGCTATACCTGAACTCGCAAAAAGCAATATCCAACCCGTCAAGTGATGTACCTGACATTAAGCCGATTACATTATATATCTTTTTCATTCAGGATATTAATCATTAATTATTAAAGCACACTGATGATTGTCTCCAATTTCATTCCTCTTGATCCTTTGATAAGAATGGTGGCATTGGTTGGAGCATTAATGGCAAGAGCCTTCAACAGCTCGTCAGTTGTATTATAGCATTCGAATTCCGTGGATCCCATTGCAGCCTTAAAGAAATATGGTCCAGCAGTATAGACTTTATTGATTTTTTTTTCTCTGATTATTTTCACAATTTCAAGGTGTTCTTCTTCGCTGGCTTCTCCCAATTCAAACATATCACCCAGTATCATAATCTTGGTGCCGGCTAACAAATTGCTGAAATTATCAATGGCCACCCTCATGCTTGATGGATTGGCGTTATACGCGTCAAGAAGTAAGGTGTTGGTTTTTGTCTTGACAATTTGTGATCGGTTCATTCCAGGGACATACGATTCAATGGCAGTTGCAGCTTCTTTGATATTGACCTTGAAGTGATCAGCAATGCAAAGGGCTGCCATAACATTTGGGTAGTTGTATGAACCGGCCAGCTTTGTAATCAATCGCACGTCACTAGGTTTTTTCAGTTCAACAACAAGGTAGCCGTTTTCATCCCTCTCAGGAGTTCCATATACCCCATCCATAGCATCTGAGCCATAGGTGATACGGTAGCTATTCGATGAAAGTTTCATCAGCAGTTCGTCACCACTGTTTACAAAAACAGTTCCTCCATTTTCGTTAAGGTAAGAATACAATTCCCTTTTTGCCTTAATAACGCCTTCATAGCCACCAAAACCCTCTAGGTGCGCCTTGCCGATATTTGTTATAAGCCCATGTGTTGGTCGGGCAATTTGGCAGAGTGCAGCGATTTCACCGGGGTGATTGGCTCCCATTTCAACCACTGCAATCTCCGTATCCGGTCTTATTGAAAGCAATGTGAGCGGCACACCCAGGTGGTTATTGAAATTGCCGGGAGTGGCCATGGTATTGAAACGTGCCGACAATGCAGCTGCCATCAGCTCTTTTGTGGTAGTTTTACCGTTGGTACCCGTAATGCCTATGATTGGGATCCTTAACCTTGACCGGTAAAGAGAAGCGAGTGACTGCAAGGCCTGCAGTACATTTTCAACCAGCAAGGTACGTTCACCCGTATAGTTGCCGGGATTGTCAATGACAGCAAATGCTGCCCCATTGTCGAGAGCCGCAGCGGCAAACATATTGCCATCAAAATTTTCTCCCTTAAGGGCAAAATAAATACTTCCCGGCATTATTTTGCGGGAATCAGTGCTAATGTATGGGTGCTTGCAATACTTGTCGAGCAGTTCCTTAGTTTGGGTAAATTCCATAAAGGATTCATGGGTTAAAGACGACCAAAGATAGTAAGATTTAAAAAGAGAAATGTGCGGTAGTTACCGCACATTTCTCTTTTTAAAAAACCTAGCTATGAAGAAAATGCCCTAAGGCATTTTTTTTACTATTTCTTTCCTGAGTAAGCACTTCCAACACGGCCCATTGCACAACGGAAGCCAATGTAATTGGTAGCCTGGTCTTCATTCATATAACGACGAACAGCAGGGCTCAGGTAGTATGCAGGATCTTTCCATGAGCCACCTTTATATACTCTTGATTTATCACTGATGAGAGATGTTTTTCCAAACTCATACATCATGTTTGTAGTATTGACTGAATCAGCCATAGGAGTAGTCCAGTCAGGATTGATGGTTGACTGGTAATCACCGTCAACATAATTGATCTGGTTAGCACTGCGGTAGTTGAAACGATCCTTGCTTTCCTCAACTGTTACTTCTCTGATCTGCAGACGGCCGAGGCTATCTTTTGGAGCGAGGAAGCCTTCTTCATCAGTTACTTTGGTAGTGAATACATTACCACGGAAAGGGGCATAGTCAGCAACATCTTCAAACGAGAGTGGGCGATAAACGTCGAGAACCCATTCAGCCACATTACCTGCCATGTTATACAAACCATAATCATTTGGCCAGTAGGATGCTACTTCTGCGGGAAGGTCAGCGCCGTCATTCAGGCTACCGGCAACTCCCATATAGTCACCTCTGCCCCGTTTAAAGTTGGCAAGGAACTGACCATAATATTTTTTCTCATCGCTGCGGACAACAGTACCATTCCATGGATACTGACGGCGCTCAACAACACGCTCATACATTGTGTTTCCAACGAGGCCCACAGCTGCGAATTCCCATTCTGCTTCAGTTGGGAGGCGGTATTTTGGTGAAAGGATACCATCTTCCAAGCGAGCACGGCGTTCACCGGTGCCACTAGGATTCAAGTCTTTCAGAGGTTTATTCACCAAGCCTTCATACTGCCCTGCGAGGTAAGCATCGGTGTTGAAATTGTTCTGGTCCTGCTGGTCGGGGTCAAAGTCAAGGACACCCTCTTTAATAAGGAGCATTTCATTGACCCTGTCGGTACGCCACATGCAATATTCATTGGCTTGTAACCAGCTTACACCTACAACCGGATAATTGCGATAGGCCGGATGACGGAAATAAGTCTCCACAAGAGGTTCATTATAGGCTAGTTTCTCTCTCCATACAAGGGTATCGGGAAGTGCCTTACGATAAACTTCAGGGTAGTTTGTGCCAAATACTCTGCTTAACCAGTATAAATATTCTACATAGTCAACATTTGCCACTTCAGTTTCGTCAATGTAGAATGATGGAATGGTTATCCTGCGGGGGATATTGTCCCATTCGTACATTGGATTGTCACTAACGCGACCCATAGTGAAAGTACCTCCTTCAACCATCACCAGTCCCGGACCTATTGCTTGTCCTTCCCACTTGGTATTGACGGCGAAACCACCATTCTTGGGATTATTGTATTCCCAGCCGGTAGTTCGTGATGACTCTTTCCGGCATGATGAACCAAGGAGTGCCACCGTGGTAGCGAAAATGATTAATTTCAGATAATTGTTGCTGTAGCTGATCATTTCTGATATTATTGTTTATTGATTATTGTTAACTAAAATCTTGGGCATTTTATTGCTTTCTGCTTAAAAGTTTTTTCACGACAGTCAAACTGATAGGTGAAGGATATCTCATGTGCACCGCCAGTAGCATTGGTGAGCTTTGAGATGGTATAGTCATAGCTGTAGCCAACCTTGAACTTCCCGGTCATAAAGCCAAGCAAGGCAATTACTGCATCGGGGTTTTCAAAATTATGCCTGAACCATCCCCCTACAACAAAAGGGTACATATTAAAATACATACCGGCATTCAACTGGTGGAATTCGCCCTGCTGCTGGTACATGATATTTGGCGAAATGCTGAAATCTTCAACTTCTACTGATCTGTTCATTCCTTCAAGTCCAATAAGAGCTCCTGCATGTGCCGTTATTTTCATGTCAAGCTTGCTGTCGCCATTGCTGTAGTATGAATTGTCGGGTTGGTTCATGTGATGAACAGCCACTCCCAAATAGGTACGTTCATTATAACCCAGGAGCATGCCGGCTGAGAAGTCAACCATGCTTACGGTCAACCTATCGGGAGGTGATTCCTGAGTTTGGGGTAATCCACCGCCTGTACTGTTGAGGTATTGGTCTTCAAAGATGAATTTATCCCAATTTAGTTTATTCTGCATGTATGATCCCTGAAACCCCGTATTGAGCGTCATTTTCTTGCCAAGTTCAAGCCTGAATGAATAAAGGCCACTAATACCATTGGATGTCATTGCCCCATCAGCCATGTTCTCTGAAGTGACCATAAGCCCAACACCACCTGACAATGCCTGCATATACTGGTCGTATGAAGCAGCATAGGTAACGAAGGTACCCGAGATCTTTGGCCACTGGTTTCTGTAATTAAGAGTAAGGCGTGGACAAATCTTTGAACCTGTCAATGCAGGGTTAAGATACATTGGGTTGCCATAGAACTGTGAAAAGGAGGGATCCTGAGCTCTTAAAAAACCCGAAGCTGAAAGAATCAGAATCAAAAAGAGAAGCTTTTTTTGCATAGCGTGTATGGATTTTTCGGCAGCCAATATTACGAATATTTTCAATATATCAAGGGTTCACTTTAAAAAAACTGCTTTTTTATAATAATCCGGCAATAACAGCGCCTTCCCTCCGTTTTAAATCTATTGAATTCAGGTAGTCGGTTGTCGAATCAGGTAGCGAAGATATAAACAAATCAAGCTCATTCATCGTTTCTTTTGTTTTTTTTTACAACCATACCTGTTAAAATTGTTTTTTTGCAAGTTTTCAAACTATATTTATCGCTTGTTCTAACTGATTGAAAATGAATTATAAATACAAAGTTAAACTGTCAACCCCACTAACCTTCTGCAGGGGTATGTTGTCGTCGCTTGTATTTTTTTCAATTCTACTTTTGTATTTATCATCAAAAGCCCAAAATGTAACTCGTTATTATGCACCCTCTTCACAACTATCATCGGGTACCTGGTCACGCTTGGTAGTGAGTGATCCCGGCATATATAAAATCACGTATGAGGAGATGCTCAATATGCAGTTGCCGGTAGCCGGTGTATCCTCTTCCTCTATCAGAATACACGGTTTTGGTGGAATGCTGCCGGAGAATGCAGGTGCTTTCCGTTATGATGATCTTCCTGAAGTTGCAGTGATGATGTTTGATGGTGGCGATGGTGTTTTTGGTCCCGGTGATTATTTCCTGTTTTGGTCACCCGGCCCGCATATCTGGAAATTCAACAGCCAATACACCACGTATGAG
>JAEYXG010000363.1 GCA_023428585.1 Bacteroidota bacterium | reverse complement strand
TTCCAACGACAAACACCTATATAGAGAAAGACCTCTCAATAAATGACGAAATTGAAAAGTTAAGATTGAGTGCGACATCCTCCCTTTTATCAGGAAGAAGAGATGTAATTGTAGTATCATCTGTCTCCTGTATTTATGGAATAGGCAATCCTGATGATTTTGCCAATAGCGTTGTTAAGCTTAAGGTGGGTGATAAGATAAGTAGGAAAAAGTTATTGTGGACGTTTGTTGAAGGTCTCTACAACAGGAGTGAAGTGGAATTTGGCAGAGGAAATTTCAGAGTTAAGGGAGATACTATCGACATTTTTCCGGCATACAGTGATAATGCCATTAGAATTATGTTTTGGGATGATGAAGTAGAAAGCATAGAATTATTTAATCCCATGGATGGTCATAAGATAGAGAAAATGGATCAGGTTAATATTTATCCTGCCAACATCTTTGTTACCTCCAAGGAGAAAATGAAGGATTCCATTCAGGAGATTCAGTTTGATCTTATGAAACAGGTTGATTACTTTATGGAGGAAGGTAAGTCAATGGAAGCTAAACGATTAGAAGACAGAGTAACCTACGATATTGAGATGATGCGTGAATTGGGATATTGTTCTGGTATTGAGAACTATTCGAGGTATTTTGATGGTCGGTCGTCAGGCTCACGTCCTTTCTGTTTATTGGATTATTTCCCTGATGATTTCATTACAGTGATTGATGAAAGTCATGTAACTGTTTCGCAGATAAGAGCTATGTATGGAGGTGATCGATCGCGTAAGCAGACGCTAGTAGAATATGGATTTAGACTTCCTTCGGCTATGGATAATCGTCCTCTTAAATTTGAGGAATTTGAAGGATTGACTGGTCAGACTATTTATGTAAGTGCAACACCTGCTGATTTTGAGTTACAGAAATCAGAAGGCATAATAGTAGAACAATTGATAAGGCCTACCGGCTTGATAGATCCCCCCATAGAAGTAAGGCCTAGTGTTTCTCAGGTTGATGACCTTCTTGATGAAGTTGATAAGACAATCAAAAATGGTGGAAGAGTGTTAGTTACAACCTTGACAAAAAGAATGGCTGAGGAACTTACAAAATATCTGAGTAAAGTTAATATAAGTTGCAGATATATCCACTCAGATGTCGATACACTTGAAAGAGTAGAGATTTTAAGAGATCTTAGGTTAGGTCTTTTTGATGTCTTGGTCGGTGTGAATTTATTACGAGAAGGCCTTGATCTTCCTGAAGTTGCACTTGTTGCAATACTCGATGCCGATAAAGAGGGGTTTCTCAGATCAGAGCGCTCACTAACCCAAACAGCCGGAAGAGCTGCACGTAACATCAACAGCAAAGTAATAATGTATGCCGATAAAATTACTGAATCAATGCAAAGGTCTATGGACGAGACTAATCGCAGAAGAATAAAACAATTGGCGTATAACTCCGAACATAACATCACTCCTCGACAAATTATTAAATCGACAGCATCAATAATGGGACAAACAGCAGTAGCCGGAACAACACAAAAAGAGACTAAGGCTTATATTGAAAATGATATGCCAAGTATTGCTGCTGATCCTGTAGTTAACTATATGAAACCTGATCAATTGGAAAAAGTGATCGTGCAAACAAGGAAAGCGATGGAGAAGGCAGCTAAGGAACTTGACTTTATTGAAGCAGCCAGATTACGTGATGAAATGTTCGCTTTACAGGAAAAGCAGAAAAGTCTAAATACTGAAATATAAAGCATTATAGAATGGAAATCTTCGAGGAAGACCATTTGTTACTCATGGCAATAAAAGCTTCTGTAAGGGCTGGAGAAACCATTCTGAAGCACTATGATTCATCATACTCTATTGAATACAAATCTGATAATAGTCCCTTGACAACAGCCGATAAAGAGGCTCATAATTCTATCATCAGAGATCTTGGTTCAACATCATTGCCAATTTTGAGTGAAGAAGGTAAGAATATTGTATATGATAAGCGAAAGCAATGGATAAGATTCTGGATGGTTGATCCTTTGGACGGCACCAAGGAATTCATTAATGGTAATGGTGAATTTACAGTTAACATTGCTTTAATTGATCATACAATTCCAATCATGGGAATAGTATATGTTCCAGTATGGGGCATTCTCTATTTTGGGGCAAAGGAACACGGTTCCTTTATGATTAATATTATGAAACATGAAATTGATAAATTCCAGGATATTCAGGTGCTTATTAAACAGGCAGATAGATTGCCCATAGTTTATGATAGAAATATTACCATCATGGGAAGCCGCTCACATCAAACAGAAGAAAATAATAGAATCATAAATTCTTTTGCAAGCAATTTCAAGGATGTTGCAATTGTTAATGTAGGTAGCTCTCTTAAATTCTGCAGGATGGCTGAAGGTGCAGCTGATTTTTATCCCCGTTTAAGCCCAACTATGGAATGGGATACTGCAGCAGGACATGCCATTTGTAAATATGCTGGAGTGGATGTACTGGTTTACCTGTCTGATAAGGAACTATCGTATAATAAGGTCAATCTCTTAAATCCATCTTTTCTTGCAATAAATAAAAACTTCAAGCATCTTCTCACAAATAAAAGCTAGAATCATTGCAGATTCAAATAGATTCGAATAAAAAAAGCCGCAATTGCGGCTTTTTTTATTCGAATCTATAAATGAAATAGTTTACTTGACATCAATTAATTCAACATCAAAAATAAGTGTGGCACTTGGTGGAATTTGAGGCATTCGACCATTTTCACCATAACCAAGTTTCGATGGAATGATAAGTTTAGCCTTCCCTCCTACTTTCATTAATGCAATTCCTTCTTCCCAACCGGGAATTACTTGTTGTTGACCAAGAACAAATTCAAATGGTTCATCACGATCTAATGATGAATCAAATTTCTGTCCATTAAGAAGTGTGCCAGTGTAATGAACCTTTACCGTTTTTCCAACAGATGCCTGGGTTCCAGTTCCCTTCTTTGTTTCTATGTAATATAAGCCTGATGAAGTGGGTGCTACTTTGATGTTATTTGATTTGATATAACTCTGGAGTTTGGTCATCTCTTCTTTCTTGGCAATAGCTTTCTCTTCGTTAGCTTTCAGTTCTTTATCTGCTTGCTCCTTTTCAAATTGGGCTTTTGTTAGAATATCCAATAATTCAAGATCGTATAATAACGTTGTGTAAGGTGCTATCATTTGTCCTCTACCCTGCTCACCAAAAGCAAGAGAAGAAGGTACTATAATAGAAGCTTTTGAACCTTTGGACATCAATGATAATGCTTCAGTTACCCCTTTATTATCAAAATCTTTACCATTCTCCCATATCATTGGTTCACCCTGATCATAAGAAGAATACAAAACATTTCCATCTATTGTAGAGACTTTAAAATGTATCTTGCCAAAGTCGCCAACTTTGGGTTTTTGGTTATTTCCCTTTTTAGTATCTATAAAATACAAGCCTGAAGTTAAGGGTGCAACAGTGATATTGGCACTTTTTAGATAATTCTGTAAAGTAACAAGCTCAGCTGCTTTTGCTTCTTCCATCTTTACTTTATATTCAGCTTCAAGTTGTTCTTGTGTCTTGGCTGAGATTATTTTAACATCAAAGAAAATTTCCTTACCAATGAATGCTGAATCAGGCACACTTGGCATTCTGATAGTTTTCAGAAAGAAAGAGTCGGCTGAAGATATAAATGTAGCACTATCGCCTGGTTTCATCATGGATAAGGCAGTGTAAAGGTCTCCTTTATAGGTAGGTTCATTCAATGGTAACATAAACTCCTGAGGAATGTCGACTGAATTAAATAATACTGAATCGTTAATGGAATATTTAAGCTTCAGATTCAAAACCATTCCTTCCTTAAGAGTTGTAGTATCATCTCCCTTAACATGGAACTTGTAATACAAGCCATCAGCTGTTTTCTTAAATCCACGGTGTTTGGAACATCCAAACATGTTAAAAGCTACAGCTACAATTAGCAATAGCATAAATAAGTTTCTGTATTTCATTCGGTTGATTGTTAAATGGAATTAATGATTATTTTAGGTCAAGTAATTCAATATCATAGATAAGTGTTGATTTGGGAGGGACTTTATTTTGATCTCCCAATAACCCAAAACCAAGGTGCGAAGGTATGATAAATTTCGCACGGTCTCCTACTTGCAATAATAATATTCCTTCTTCAAGGCCACTCTCTACGCCACCTTTACCAATTAGGAATTCTTTACGTCCATCTTTATCAGAAGAATAAATTTCTTCTCCTGTAATCAGCATTACTGAATAATTCAGAATGGCAACTTTACCGGGTTTGGCAAAAGGGCCATCCCCCTTTTTGTAAATTGCATAGCGCAATCCAGAGCCCGTTTCATTCATTTGCCATTTATAACGCTTTATAAAATTATCAATCTGTTCCTGTTCTACCACAACAGCCTGCTTGTTTGCTTTTAATAATGGTTCTTCGAGCTCAGTTAAGTCCTTTCTCATTTTTTCATCTTCAACCTTTTGATTGCATGAAACAATCATAATGAAAATTGAGAGTAAGACTAAAGGTATGGCAATGGCCTTATTGGTCATAGTATTGTACTTTTGAGAGCTGCTGATACAAGTTTCTCCCTATAAAGAGGTAGAATAGCTTCGAAACCTTTTAAAGTCTCCTCTATAGATAAATAGGAATCTCCTCCTGCAGCATTACGATGCCCTCCACCTGCATAATGTTGTCGGGCAAAATCATTGACTGAGAAATCTGATTTGGATCGAAATGAGATTCTGATACAATCCTTCTTTTCAGTGAATAACACAGCAAAGCTTATGTTTTTAATAGACAGAGCATAATTAACAACACCTTCAGTATCACCTGGTTGAAAAGAAAATCTATCCAAATCTTCTTTAGTAAGTGAAATATATGCTGTACAAAATTCATCTAATACCACCATCTTTTCACTTAGGCAATAACCTAATAGTCGCATTCTATTCTCTGAATATGTGTCATATACGAGGCGATGTATCTTTTCAGTATCAATACCTTTTTTAATCAGATCGGCTACTATTTGTAATGTATGAGCATAGTTGCTGGCATAACTGAATGATCCTGTATCTGTCATCATGCCAACATAAAGATTTGTTCCAATTGTAGTGTTTATCAATTTCCCATCGCCCAACGATTTTATAAAATCATAAATCAGTTCCGATGTTGAAGAAACCGGGATAACAGACAATATGAAATCGAAATGATTTTCCGGCTCAGGATGATGATCGATTAGTATCTTTTTACCTTTAGCCTCAGCAAGTTGCTTTTGAAATAAATTAACCCTTGAAACGGAATTGTAGTCAAGACAAAATATTATATCGGCTTCAGAAATTAGCTTATCAGCAAATTTAGAATGATGATAATAAATAATGGTATCAGATAAACCTGGCATCCAATTAAGAAACTGAGGAACATCATTGGGAATCAAAACATTAACAAGATGACCTTTAAGCTTTAGGTAATGATATAATGCCAAGGAAGAGCCTATGGCATCACCATCAGGATTGTAATGCGTTGTAATAAGTATTTTTGAAGAATTAGCCAGCAGATTACTAACTTCAGAGAGACGTTTTCTGTTAAACTTGTGCAAATTGTAAAAATTAGTTTAAAAAACAAGTTTTGTTATTGAACACAAAAATAAAGAATATTGTTATTGGGCACAGTAAAAAGAGAATTTATACATTTACAATTAACAATGTTTAATAAAATAAGCTATGGCAGGTAAAATTACTTTCACAATGATTAAACCGGAAGCGGTTAAGAATCTACAATCAGGACAAATATTGGACCTTATAATCAATGCCGGGTTTTCATTAAAAGCTCTGAAACTTGTTTGTCTTACCAAGGAAAAGGCATCATTGTTTTATGAAGTGCATAAAGAACGTCCATTTTATGCTTCTTTAGTGGAATTTATGTCTTCTGGACCTGTTATAGCAGCAATTCTTGAAAAAGAAAATGCTGTAGAAGAGTATCGAACATTCATTGGTTCAACTAACCCTGCAGATGCATCTGCCGGCACAATAAGAAATCTATTTGGCACTTCAATTCAGAACAATGCTGTGCATGGATCTGATTCAGATGAAAATGCTATTAAAGAAGCAAGTTTCTTTTTCTCTGAATTTGAAAGAATTTAACTAGCCTTCTTCTGGAAAGTATTCCTCGAAACTTTTATCGGAATAAAATATAACGATTCGTTTAACTTCCTTTCCTGGAGCTGAATCGTGGGAACCTCTGCTTATTTGATTCTCAAAATTAACATTTGGAGTCACCTCATTTGTATTTTGATTGGTTGAAGTGTTATTTTTCTGATTACTTTGTTCAGTAATGACAGAATTCTTCGTAACCTCATGATTTTCATCTGTATTATCTCTAGTAACAGGCATAGTTAACCCCTCAGGAATTGAATTATTTGCTGCTATTTCTCCTAATGGTGGAAATAAATCAATTATCGTTGATTGCAAATTGGTTGCCTTTCTTTCCTCTGATTTTAATTCTTCTTTAACTACATAAGGATTCATCATTGGACCTTCACCAAACATCAACCATGTCATACTTATATCAGGGTATCTCTTGATTAATCTTTGAATAAAGTCAAGACTGGGCTTATTTCTTCCATTTATAATATGAGATATACCTGAACGCTGTACACCAAGTTCATCTGCTAATTGAGATGGGGTTATATTCTTTGTCCTTATGACAAGTGAAATCCTGCTGTTCATCTTTAATGTAAATGAAGAGATGATTGTTGTAAAATGCCTCTTCAAATATACAATTATTTTAAATGATACGTTTGTTAATTAGGAACAAAATCTTTGAATCTAGCAATTCACTTTATCAATTGCTTGTATCATACTGTTTTTCATCTACTTGACTAATTACAAAATTCAATTATTACTGAATTAATAATCATCTTATTATCTCATTTTAGACTTTAGATACATATCCTATCTTATTGGTATTAAGGTTTATAGTCGTAATTATTTAAAAATCTAATCAAAATAGTTTAACGCTACACTTGTATACTATAATACATTTGTAACAAACGTAATTAAGCGTATATAATTTACATTTGTAAGCATAAAACTGTATGGGAAAGCAGGTTATTATCTATAATAATTACCCAGGAATATTTAGCAATTTATAGGCATGTTTTTTTCTATATGCATTGTATAGGTAGTTCTATTATTATAATGTATATCAATGCATTATAATAATTCTATAATCTTACAGAATTTGCATTAAAGATTAGTGTTTACCAATGTAAACACAAGCAATGCTCTTTATCTATAGAAGGATAAGGATAAATAATTGTTATTACATGTTATGTTCCATTCAAAATGAAAAATAGTTGAAGCAAACAGGTTTGTGCGAACTTAGTTACAAAGTCCCTAGTCAAAAATTGAATAGAGATATGAACTCCCCTACCAGAAATAAAACTACAAGCACCCCTGCGGCCAGAAGATAAAAAATCCAGGCAAGCCTATAATATAGAAAAGTGCTAAAAACACGAATATACGTGGTACACTACCATTGCTTCCTCAAATAATTAACTGTGGAACAATCTAAAACCTTGAATAGAAGATATAACTAACACTAGTTCTGATAGATAGAAGTCTAAACAGAAGAGTTAAATAAATGATCAGAAAAATTATTTAATGACTTTTTGAGTCAAAGTCCCATAACTGTTGGAAATCTGAATAAAATATATTCCCTTAGGCAGAGATTCCAATGAATCGAACTTAATTTTATTGAACCCTGGGACCAGGTTAATACTATTTATAGACTTGATCACTTGTCCTTGATAATTAATAAACCTGACCTGAGTTTCAACATTTGAAGTCAGAGTAAACTCCGCAATTATGTATTCATTGAATGGGTTTGGATAACAAGTGATCTCCTGGCTATAATTAATTTCATCTATATTTCCGACCAAAAGAGAATTAGCTATTATAAAATCTGGGATACCCCATCCAATAAGATTATTTGGATTGGAAGCTCTACTCCCACTCTGTTTGATGGCATTATAGATTTCCATATTCGAATATGATTGATTAGCTTGCCATAAGCAAGCAGCAGCACCACTCATAATTGGTGCAGAAAAGGAGGTCCCACTTGATGTTGCAATTCCTGATGGAACTATTGCAACAACAGCATTTTTCCCCTGAGCTGCTACATCTGGCTTAATTCTACCATCATAAGTTGGTCCAGTTGAACTAAATGAAGCATATATTCCATTCGCATCTACTGCACCAATTGTTAAAACACTATCACCATCAGCAGGTGCTGAAATATATTTCCATGGATTGAAACCTTCATTTCCAGCGCTATTAACAACCAACATACCTTTCTTGGCTGCCAAATCAGCACCTATCGTAATGACTGTTGTATTTCCATCCATATCAGAATAGGAATGATTATCAAGAGTATCATCAAACACGGTATAGCCCAAAGAAGTACTAAGAATGTCTACTCCTAATGAATCAGCATATTCAGCTGCCTGAACCCAGTAATACTCTTCCATTAAATATTCAGCAGTCACATCCTCTGATCTGAATAAATAATAAGAAGCATGAGGTGCCGTACCTATTATCTGACCTGGAAGATTTCCACCCATCGTTGATAATACGCTTGTTCCATGAGTGCTCATATTGGTTCCATAGACATTATTACCGGGTTGGACGAAATCTCTGGTTCCTAAAATTTTATTATTAGCCCGAAGGCTATCAAATACATCCATTTGATCAACACTATTGAAACCACCATCAATAACTGCAATGAATATACCATTTCCGGTATAACCCTGATTGTGTAATTGATCGATCTTCAACATTTGTACCTGATTTGCTGAAGGTCCATAATCGAGCCCAACAATAGTGGATTTATTATTTGAAAGCTTGCTTAAATCAATTTTCTGTAAGTTCTTTTCTTCAAAATAATACTTTTCTGGAGCATAATGGGCTTTCGAATCATAGAGATTTATCTTCTGAATTGACTTTATGAAAGAGAGTTGACTGATCTTGGCAACTTGATTTTCATCGAGATTTGCCATCGCAATATTCAACCATTTGGAAGTATAAAATATCTCAGCCCCTAAAGCTTTAAGTTTGAGCAGATAATTTGCATTTACCGGAATGTCCGATTCATCTAGAGGAATCTGTTGCATCAGCCTTCTCTCCAAGGACCTTTCAGATAAGTATTGTTGTGGATTGGAAAGTTTATAAACTGATTCTCCTTTGTCTGTAAATTTAATTTTATACGCCTCGCTTTTTTTCTGTGCAAACAAAGAGAAAGTCAATAGGACTGTAAATATGATTGTAGTTATTTTTTTCATCCGTTGTGTCTGATTATACGCCTCTTAAACAAAAATATTCATACATGGTTTGCAAAAGTGCAAAATTCAAAAGTACCTTCTGCAATGTTAAAGATTATTTTTTTGCCTTAATATACCTTGGTTTATCATTAAAATCTTCAAAAGTCATAACTCTTGAATACCCCTTCTCATTAAGTAACTTAACTAGATTATTTCCCTCATTCTCATTTATTTCAAACCATAAGGCACCTTCTTCACTTAGAAATTCCAATGAATAGTTTATTATGGATCGATAAAATATCAATGGATCTTCATCTAAGACAAAAAGAGCAAGGTGTGGCTCATGATTGATTACATTCCCTCTCATCAATGCTTTCTCTGATTGTTTGATATAAGGGGGATTGCTTACGATTATATCAAATTTAGTTTTAACTCCATTCTCACTTGTGCTTTTTGTAATATTCTCAGATGAACTGTACTTCAAGATATCTCCATGCATAAATTCCACTTTTACATTATTTGAGTTTGCATTTCTGGCGGCTAATTCTAATGCAGCAGTTGAAATATCTATAGCTGACAATTCGGAGTTCTTCAATTGAAATGCTAAGGAAATCGCTATAGCACCACTACCCGTACCCACATCCAATATTCTATAACTTCTAGTAAGACATAAATCTTTTACAATCATTTGCACAAGCAGCTCAGTTTCAGGGCGAGGAATTAAAACCTGAGGATTGACTTCAAATTCAAGATCACAAAAGGATGTTCTTCCGACCAAATATTGTACTGGAGTTAATTCTTTCAATAAAGGAACAAAGGACATCATTTTATCTTCAAATTTAATTGGCGCTTCTTCATTAAGTAGCAGCAACAATTTTGCACTTGCTAACTTTAAATAACTCTCATATAGAAAACGTTGAATGGCACGAGCTTCCCTCTCACCATAGATAGGGGCAATTTCACTAATGATTTTGGAAGCTAGTTGACCATAAGTCATCGAATTCAAATTAAATTTGATTTGCAACAAAAATAAACTTTCTTTGCCTACAAACAGAATTAGGTTAATTGACTTTATTTTGAGTTAAAATTACCGGAATAATATGGACAATTTAAACACCAATACTTTCAGACTCTCAATCTCTATTGATAACTATTTGAATAATAGTTATTTCCAATTAGTAAACCAAGATTTATTAAAAGTTGCAAATTTATTATTTTCAACTCATGACTTATCTTATATTCAGAAGACATCATGGTTTCAACCATTGCTTCAAAATGATCATTTGGGGTTATTCGATATGTTGAATGAAGATCAACAAATGGTGGTGTTATATTTTTATCTTAAGGTTCAATTAAGTTCTGATGAAATTATGTTTCAATGGTTTATGGATACAGAATGTAATGAAACAGTTGCCGGTAGTTTGATTGAACTAATACATTCTGCAAGAATAAGCAAGGAAGAATCAAATATAGATATATTTCAAGGTCTGCGATCATCTGTTTTAAAAGAAACAGAAATGATTGATTTAGAATCCATTCTACAACTTATAAAGGCAGAAAGTCACATACATTGGACATTTGATTCCTTACCTGAGATTACAAGGGCAGGATATAAAAATATTAACCTCAAACAGCTCAAAGAATCAGCATTTTTAATCGAGGATCACAGTTGTATTGTGTTTGGTTTTTCGAACAATTTTACATCTTTTGTAGAGTTGATGGCAAATAACAGGAGTAATTTATTAAAGCAATTATGCGCGTTAGTACCTATTTATTATCGTGATATATACTCTTTAGGACGGTTGTTTAAAGAGAGTCATGAGTTTGATCAAATTCTTTTCAGTGCTGGCATACGAGATATTCTATTTTATGGTTTAAATGAAAATGGGAAATTAACAGAATTCAGTGATAGAAACATGATCCAATATAATCATTCTATAGTCAAACAGTCAGAGAATAACCACTTTGAAAACGACTTTCAAAAAGTTATTCCTCTTTACGCTAAGTTCATTAAATAATGGTAAGATAAAGAGTATATAATCCACTCAGTTTATTCTAATTTAATTCAATATGAGAACCGCTTGTCCTTTCTGTAATCCTGAAGTTGTCAAAAGATCATTTGCAAATGAATCCGGTTACTACGCTTTATATAGCCATGCACCAGTTACACCTGGTCACAGTTTGATCATACCCTACAAACATTCAACAGATATGTTTAACTTATCTGAAGATGAATATGTTGAACTATTCAAATTTGCCAGGAGAGTGATGCAATTTCTGAATACATACTATAAAACAAACGAATTTGACATCTCACTGCAGCAAGGCAATAATGCGGGTCAAAGTATTGAGCATCTTCATTTACATTTGATACCACGTAAAATGAATGACTTACCCAAAGAAATGGAATGGTATCAAAAACTAAATGAAAACCAATTGATTACACTTGATTCAAAAATATTACTTGATGAAGTTGAGTTTAACATGATCTCAGAAGAATTGCGGAAGGCTTGGATATCTGAACAAGGCTAGATAAAAAATAATGAAACGCCCCCCACTGCCAATATAGCTCCAACAATTTCTATCCATGAAATTTTTTCCTTCAAAAATAAGACTGAAGGAACAATAATCAGCACCGGAACTATAGATATGATTGTTGAGGCAACACCAGAGGTTGTATATTTTACTGCCAGCAAAGAAAAAGAGACACCTAAAAATGGGCCAAATAAAGCCCCGATGCTAATTCTTTTCATTGCAGAGACGTTCATTACTGCACTTTTTACCCGTGACCAGAATCCAGTGTAAGTGATAACTATTATAAACCCTACCATTCCGGTAATTACTCTGATCTGAGTTGCAGCAAAGGGGTCATAATCTTCAATACCATAGCTACTTAACACTAGACCTAAGCCCTGACCGGCAGCACCTCCTAAAGCCAATAAAATACCTTTCAGTGGATATTTAAAATGCAATGAATGCATTGTTTTATGCTCATTATTGTCTTTAGGTTTCCTTGCTAAAATTGCGATACTTATACCTACAAAAGTGAGAACCATTCCAGCTATACTTTTGGCACTCATGGTTTCGTCCATAAGAAGCCAACCTGCCACAGCTGCTATTGGGGGAGCCAGTGACATAATGAGCATTGAGATTCTTGCACCTATAACAACGTATGCTTGAAATAGGAATAAATCACCCAGAACAAATCCAATAAGACCAGATACAGATAACCAAATCCAATTATGAGCACTTGCCCCTTCAGGAAAAAAGAAGCCATTAGTAATCAAACTAAATATACCCAAATAAAAAAAGGCCAGGGTTAATCTAATTATATTAACCGAAAGAGATCCAACCTTCTTTCCTGCTGACTCAAAGGCAAGCGCTGTAATAGTCCAAAAAATGGCAGTTGTTAGAGCAGCAAATTCGCCAAGATAGCTTTGAATCATAGGATTATTTTAGACTGCAAATGTATGAAAAACCATCTCAGTTTTTTGAAATTCATTTGATAAACCCTCTTGAAATTGCTTGTATTTAAGACGTGGAAAATAAAATCTCAAAAACTAGAATCTAATAACGAGAGAAATCTGCACTATGCTGTTTATTCCCAAAAAATAGCTTAAGTTTGGAAATAATTGAAGTAAGGCTTAAAATGTTCCGTTGATAAGCTAACATGTTAATATAATGCTATTTGAAGACACCTATAAAACAATTAAATCACCAGCTCAGGGATTATATAAAGAGAAAGGAAGTAAATTTATTTCTTTCGCTTACCCAGTCAAATCAGAATCTGAATTAAAACTATTGCTTGAAGAAAATAAAAAAGAGTATTATGATGCCAGGCACCACTGCTATGCATATATATTAGGCTATGATAAATCGGCATGGAGATTTAATGATGATGGTGAACCATCGGGAACAGCAGGTAAACCAATTTATGGTCAACTTCAATCATTTGATTTGACAAATACACTATTAATAGTTGTAAGGTATTTTGGAGGTATAAAGCTCGGAGTAAGTGGATTGATTAATGCATATAAACTTGCCGCTAAAGATGCATTACAGAATTCTATAATTACTGAGAATACGATAAATGAGATTTACAAACTATTTTTCCCTTATGAAATGATAAATGAGAGCATGAAGCTTGTGAAAGAGTTTGGACTTCAGATAGTTGAAACAAATTTTGACACAAATTCCTATATTGTTTACCGTGTCAGAAGAAATGATGCTCAAAAAGTAATATTGAAGAACCGGTCTTTATATCGATTTGAAGTTATATATATTGGCACGGAATAAATTCTGATAATCAAACACTATGGACAACAAAGCTCATTTAGCAATACTGATTTTTTTTTGATTGCGCAATAGGTAAATCATTTTTTTTTTCACTTTTTTTAAGAGAATTTTGTTGAAAAGAAAAACCAAAGTCAATTTTTGATTACTTATTGACAAACCAATGTTAATTAGTTTTTGACTGAATTAATTTTTATACAACTTTTAATTACCGTTTATTTTAAATTTTAGAATGAGAGAAGTTCATCAAGAAGTTTGGGAGAATTGTCTTAAAATTATCAAAGACAATATTAATTACCAAAGTTATAAAACATGGTTTTCACCAATAAAACCAGTCAAACTTCAAGACAATGTTCTTACAATCCAGGTGCCAAGTCATTTTTTCTATGAATGGTTAGAAGAACACTACATACCATTACTCAAAAAGACTATAAAACATGAACTAGGTCCTACTGGAAGGTTGGAATATAGTATTATTATGGAGAACGCCATTAATGATCAGGGGCCTTATACTATAAATGTACCAACCAGCAATAGAAACTCACTTTCTAACCCTTCTGTTCAAATGCCAATAGATATCAACAGGGGTTCAGCAAAAGAAATCCCAAACCCTTTTGTTATTCCAGGATTAAGGAAAATACAAGTTCATTCTCAGTTGAATGAGGCCTATTCTTTTGAGAATTTTATTGAGGGTGATTGCAATAGACTTGCAAGATCAGCAGGGTATGCTGTTGCTACAAATCCAGGAAAAACAGCTTTCAATCCCCTATTCCTTTATAGCGCAAATGGTTTAGGTAAGACACATTTGGCACATGCTATTGGAATTCAGGTAAAAGCAAATTTCCCTGACAAAACTGTTCTATACGTTACAGCTGAGCAATTCATTCAGCAGTTCGTTCAAGCAAATATTAATAAAAACCAAAACGATTTCGTCCATTTTTACCAGATGATTGACGTTCTTCTAATTGATGATATACAATTCTTATCGACAAAAGAAAAGACTCAGGATGTGTTTTTCCACATTTTCAATCACTTACATCAAAATGGAAATCAACTTGTAATTACCTGTGATAAACCACCGGTTGAATTGAAAGGTATGGAACCTCGTTTGCTTTCAAGATTTAAATGGGGCCTCGCTGCTGATCTTCAATTGCCTGACCTGAATACACGTATCGCTATTCTTAAGAAGAGGCTTTATAAGGATGGTATTGAAATGCCGAAAGATGTTATTGAATATGTTGCATATAGTATTACTACCAATGTAAGGGAACTCGAGGGGGCATTAACTTCATTAATGGCTCAGTCTTCTCTTAACAAAAAAGCAATTACCATTGATTTAGCCCGCCAGATGATTGACAAATACGTAAAAAACTCTTTACGGGAAGTGTCAATCGATTATATACAAAAAGTGGTCTGTGATTACTTCAATATTCAAGTTGATAATCTTAACTCTAAAACCAGAAAACGCGAAATAGTCCAGGCAAGACAGCTCGCCATGTTCTTTTCAAAGAAGCATACTAAGTCTTCATTAGCTACTATAGGAATGCAATGTGGTAACAAGGATCATGCAACAGTACTTCATGCTTGCCGCACTGTTTCTAATTTGATAGAAACAGATAAGGAATTCAGAGGTTGTGCAGAAGAGATTGAAAAAAAGATTAAAATATAGTGATCGGTTGGAAATAAGCCAAACCTCATTTACTTGTCATTTGGAGCCTCATAAAGAAAAATCATTTGTTTAATGAGTAACTTCACCTGGTTGACCAAGTTTTAGAATTGAATTATAAGGTGTTGCAGGTTTTTGTACTAGGTTTGGTTAGAACTTGTCAATTATATCTTGAAAGTACTGATTATTGGTTTTGCATATAAGCTCTAAAACCTTACAAGTCTGTTATATAAAGAATTAGTTAAAGAGTTTATTGTGGTTAAAGGACTTTTCCTGCTTTGCAAATCTGGCATTAGTTTAAAACCGGGGTTTATTACTATTTAATAACGATTTGAATCACCATTACACAAGTTTCTAGAATAATTATTATAACGTATGGGAATCATACAAATTCCGGGAATAATAGAAATAAATACTGCAACTTCCCGAATAAAGCCGTACTTGCATATTACACCTGTTCTAGAGAGTTCTTCAATAAATGAAATAGCCGGGTGTAATATTTTCTTTAAATGTGAAAATTTTCAAAAAGCTGGCGTTTTCAAAGCCAGAGGGGCCATTAATGCAGTATTCAGCCTTAATGAGAATGAATTGGTTTATGGGGTGGCTACTCATTCCTCAGGTAATCACGCTGCTGCACTTTCGCTTGCTGCGACTCTTAGGAATACGAAAGCATATATTGTAATGCCTTCCAATGCCAATAAGGTCAAGATAAAAGCCGTTAAAAATTATGGCGGTATCATAACCTTTTGTGAACCAACCCTCAAGGCCAGAGAAGAAACTCTTGCGAGGGTTATAGCTGAAACTAGTGCCATTGAGATTCATCCTTATAACAATGAGCGTGTTATTGCTGGTCAAGCAACAGCAGCTAAAGAATTAATTAGTCAGGTTGATGGATTACAGATAATGATGGCTCCTGTTGGAGGCGGCGGATTACTTAGTGGAACAGCGTTATCTTCACATTATTATGGAACAAATATCAAAGTAATAGCAGGTGAACCCGTTGGTGCGGATGATGCATTCCGCTCTTTTTATTCAAAAGCCTTTTACCCTTCCATTTCACCCAATACCATTGCCGATGGATTACTAACATCCTTAGGCTCAATTACATTTGAAATTATTTTAAAATATGTTCACTCGATTATAACAGTAGATGACACTGAGATAGTTAATGCAATGCGTCTGATATGGGAAAGAATGAAAATACTAGTTGAGCCCTCATCGGCTGTTCCATTTGCCGCTGTTTTAAAGAATAAGGAAATATTTGAAGGAAAACGGGTTGGAATTATAATTTCCGGTGGAAATGTAGATCTTGATAGCTTGCCTTTCTAAATCGAAATTGAATTCTAAATACCTTAAATTTTATTTGGATGAATATACTTAAAGGGTCACTTTATTTGATACCGACACCATTAGGTGATGTGGAAGTAAATCAGGTTCTTCCAGATTATAATCGTTTGATTATAATGGAGTTGGATACCTTTGTTGTTGAAGAGCTTAGAACAGCTCGTCGTTTCCTAAGGAAAATTGGATTTAAAAAAGACTTTGAGGAAGTCAGTTTCTTCGTGCTAAATGAGCATACGCAATCAGAAGAATTGACTGAGATGCTTTACTCAACAAACAATGGAAAATCAGTAGGTTTATTATCTGAAGCGGGATGTCCGGCAATTGCTGATCCAGGTGCTGCATTGGTAAATATTGCTCACCAAAATGAAATTCGAATAATTCCTTTAACCGGTCCATCCTCAATAATACTTGCTTTAATGGCATCTGGATTAAATGGACAACAGTTCACATTCAATGGATACTTACCCGTTAAATTATTCGAAAGGAAACAACGGCTTAAGGAGCTTGAAAGATTGGCGCTCAAACATTCAACCACACAAATCTTTATCGAGACTCCCTATCGAAACCAGTCTATGTTTGAATCAGTTCTGGAAGTTTGCAATGAAACCACTTTGTTATGTGTAGCAATAGACATCACATTACCTGATGAAGTTATCATGACCAAATCAATAAAAGATTGGCGGAAAAGTAAATTCACTATTGGAAAACAACCGGCAGTATTTCTCCTTGGCTAAGGAAAGTTATGTTTATAGCATTCCCAAGGCATGATGAGATACTTTGTTTAAAAGAGAAGTGGGGGGGGGG
>JAEYXG010000358.1 GCA_023428585.1 Bacteroidota bacterium | reverse complement strand
GCGCTGCTTTCCCCAGCCTTATGCTTTTCGTTTCTGTCATATTGTAATCTGATATTTGTGTCCGTAAATTATAACGGATTTTCTGTAAAAATAAGCTAATAAAGTTATCCAAGCTATACTGGTTGCTGATTAGTAGTGTTTTATCAATGTCATCCGGTAACCACTGTAGTATGTCTATTCGAATTCAGCCTTCAGAATCTTGACAACTTCCTTAATTGTTTCTTCTTCAAGGTCAGTACGAGTCACCAACTCTTCAATACTCAAATCAAGTACACTGAGTGCAGTATCACATCCTATAGCCTTGAGTTCATCAATTATCCACTGATCGATTTCGTCAGAGAATTCCTGCAAGTCAACATCTTCATTATCAATTTCAGTATCTCTGTAAACATCAATTTCATAGCCGGTCAATTTGCTTGCCAGTTTTATATTATATCCACCCTTTCCAATGGCCAATGAAACCTGGTCCGGCTTCATGAAAACATCGGCTCTTTTGTTTGCCTCGTTAATGTTTATGGATGATATCTTGGCAGGGCTCAATGCACGAGTAATGTAAAGAGTTGGGTTGGTGGTAAAGTTGATGACATCAATGTTTTCATTCCTGAGTTCTCTTACTATACCATGAATTCTAGAACCCTTCATACCAACACAGGCTCCAACAGGGTCAATACGGTCATCATAGCTTTCAACGGCTATCTTGGCTCTTTCCCCGGGAACCCTTACAATGTTACGAATAGTAATCAATCCATCGTATACTTCAGGCACCTCCTGCTCAAACAAACGCTCAAGGAATGCCGGAGAGGTACGTGAAAGAACAATAATGGGGGTATTGTTGCGCATATCAACCTTTGACACAACCGCTCTAACGGTATCACCCTTGCGGTAGAAATCTGAGGGTATCTGCTCGGTTCTGGGTAAAGTCAACTCTATATACTCATCATCAAGTACAAGAATCTCCTTCTTCCAAACCTGGTAAACTTCGCCTGTGATGATCTCACCAATTTTCTCTTTATATTTCTTAAAAATATTGTCCTTTTCGTATTCCTGGATTTTCGACATCAGATTCTGACGGATTGTCAGGATTTCACGACGGCCGAAGTCTTTCATTTTAATCTCTTCGGTAACCTCTTCACCAACCTCGAAGTCAGGTTCAATTTTGATAGCATCTGAATAGGCTATCTGCTTGTTCTCATCTTCCACTTCACCGTCTTCAACAATCTCACGATTCCTCCATATTTCAAGGTCACCGCGGTCAATGTTCACGATTACGTTGAAGTTTTCATCCGATCCATGCTTTTTCGCCAACATGTGCCTGAATACATCCTCAATGATACGCATCATTGTTTCACGGTCAATGTTTTTGAATTCCTTGAATTCGGAGAAAGTTTCGACTAAATTGATATGTTCCATCTGTTGTTAAATATTCTTGAGAACTAAATGACTTATTATTTGAATGAAATTACTTCTTTAACACTTTTTATTGCAGTAAAAGGTATCTCGATATCCTTTTCCAATATTTCCTTCTTGATCTTGGTAACTGACCTGACAACAAACTTATCATTGTCGGCCGCCAATAACACACCTTTTAACATTGTTTTATCCAGATACTCCACTTCAACTTCCTTACCAATATTCTTGGTAAACTGACGCAGCAACTTGAATGGTTGCCCAAGGCCGGCTGATGAAACCACCAAACTGTAGTCATCATCCTCACGGTTGTACAGTGATTCAATATGCCTTGTAAGGGCAATGCAATCTTCAATACCTATTCCGGCATCACCGTCAAGAAGAATGGTAATGTTATTACCGGTCTTAACCTTAATATCCACAATAAACTTATCAGTTTCCCGCAGATACTCGTTTACAACATTTTCTAATTCGTCAGCTTTTATCATTTGTTATAGTTAATAAAAGAGGGGACAAAAAAGCCCCCTCAACCTCTTTTCACCTTCTCTCTCGCAATAAACCGCATGGTGGTGATGTGATTCTATCAGTTGTCCGACCAGGGCTCGAACCTGGAGTCTTCTGAACCAAAATCAGACGTGTTACCATTACACCATCGGACAGACTTCCCTTAAAAAGGTTTGCAAAAATAGGCATTTTTTTTGAATCCCTAAACTATTTTGCATTTTTTTTCCTAAATCGCCATATCCTCAATTGGTTCAATTCCATTGCAATGGTCGTCGGTCAATATTTTCAGCTCTTGCTATGCAATAAATGTGTAATGAATATTAAATTCCATTACCTATCAATTCATTAGGTCTGTAAATGCCAAATGGTTAGAAATTAACTACCAGCTTCATATTCAACTGTCGTGGTGTCAAATAATTAGGCACCGCATACTGGCGGTTGGTAACATCCTTGACCCAAATATACGATATGGTGTTGTTTACCTGCAGGAGGTTAAGTACCTCCAGGCTTATCCATGCATCATTGATAAACTTGAGTCGGCTTCGGCCTTTTATCTCCGAATATCGTGAAGCACCCAACAGTTGCTTTGAGAAGCCAATGTCTACCCGCCTGAAGGAAGGCATCCTCTGTGCATTTCTTGACCTTACCGAGCCCGGAGGGCTATAGGGTATACCGGTTCCAAACACAAGGTTGAGATGCATTTTATAGGTTGGATTCTTGGGAAGGTAATCCTGAAAGAACATGCTGAAGGTAAACCGCTGGTCAGTTGGCCGCGCTATATAACCTTTGGTTACCAGTACACTGTCAGCAATCCTGTCGTTGGTTGTATAACCAAAAATAATGCGTTCACCTTCATCATTGAAGTAGTTGTAGTAGTTATCGTTGTCAATGTCTTCACGTGTTTGCATGATTGAAAGGCTGGCCCATGATTCAATACCCTTTACAAATTCACCATTCACCTTTAGATCGAGTCCGGTTGCATACCCTTTGGCATTGTTGGTTGCATAATATCTGATGCGAACATTGTCAACATCATAGGGTACCAGGTTCTGCAAGTACTTGTAGTATGCCTCGGCTGTTAACTTGAACGGACGCCCCCAGGCCATGAAGTTGTAGTCAGATCCTATAACAAGGTGAATTGACGACTGTGCTTTCAAATCAGTGTTGAGCACCCCATACTTGTCACGAAGTTCGCGATAAAATGGGGGTTGATAGTAAAGCCCTGTTGAAAAACGGAATACAATATCATTTTCCCAGTCGGGTTTATATGACACACCCGCCCTGGGACTAACCAGCATCTGGTTATTCAAATCCCAGTAGTTGGCTCTGACACCCAGGTTGATGTTCCATATAGCCTTTTCATTTCCTAACTCCCATGAGTTTTGTACAAATCCTGATATCCTTGTCGAATTTAATCTAAGGGATGCTTTGACAATATCCTGCAAATTTATATCCGACTGGTTCCCAGGCTCACCCGGTATGCCTTGTGAAGTGGGCAGGGTAAAACCTGCCGAGTCATTTAAAACCCACTCATTCAGCCGGTCATTTACCTCTTCCATCTGATATTTTGCTCCCCACAGCAAGGTTGAAGAAGGTGCTATAAACATACCCCTGTGTTCAAAAGAGGTAACCCGTGCATCAAGATAATTGCGTGCATGATTATGATAGGTACCCACACCCTTGGCTTCAATCATCTCACCAAAATTGGAACTCGACTGGTCGGTTTCAAGGTTCCCTATCCAGTATTGCCCTGTAATATCAAAGGTTTCACTCTCAATAGTCTGAAATGATGAAACAATGAGCTTCAACGATAGGTCATCATTTGGCTTGTAATGAGTAGTAAAGGCACCCATATAGTTGATAAACCTGTCGGTTTCGCTTCCATCAAAATAGACCTTAAGCTGCAAGGCTTCATTGACGGTTCCGAAACTTGTTTCACGCGAAGTTGGTATAATACGGTAGAAATTCCTGGCATAATTTCCAAAAACCGAAAACTCAAGTTTAGGATTAACCTCATAGATCACCATTCCCTGCAGGTCAGTGAATGATGGTTTATAATCGCCTTTGGTTTCAAGGGCCTTAAGCAGGTATTGGTTTGTTTTATTG
>JAEYXG010000286.1 GCA_023428585.1 Bacteroidota bacterium | reverse complement strand
TTTTTTTGTGGGGCAAAATAATTTATTGCTACCTTTACCCGCTTTAAAATAGCTTACACACAAACACCTATATTCTAACATAAAATTTCATTGGTATGATCAGAAATCTTCTACTAACTTTTTGGTTGGTACTGACAGCGAATCTGTTAGTGTTCTCACAATCGGGAACCCTAAGAGGGAAAGTACTCGATAAGACCACAAATGAACCTATCCCATTTGTGAATATTATCGTTGAACTTGGGGGGACACAAGCTGGAGGTACAACTTCCGACTTTGATGGTAACTATACCATTAAGCCGATTACTCCTGGTAAGTATGATTTGAAAGCAACCTATGTAGGTTATAAACCTGTATTGATCAAGGGTATTCAAATCAAATCAGACCAGATCACCTTCTCTGATATTAATATGGAATCAACGATGGTTGAACTTACTGAGTTCGAAGTCATTGATTATAAAGTTCCCTTGATCGATAAGGATAAAACATCAGTGGGAGCAACAGTTACATCAGAGGAAATTGCAAAGATGCCTAACCGCTCGGCAAATGCTATTGCAACTACAGTAGGTGGTGTGTTCTCATCAGATGGTGAACGTGGTAGTGTTCGTGGACAAAGAGCTGATGGTACTGTAATGTATATAGACGGAATCAGGGTTCGTGGTTCATCTTCACTACCTGAATCTGCCATTGAACAGGTTTCTGTTATCCTTTCAGGAGTTCCTGCTCAATATGGTGATGCTACTGGTGGTATTATTAACGTTACTACCAAAGGCCCCAGCCGTGAATTTGGTGCCGGTATTGAACTGCAAACATCTGAATATCTGGATGCCTTCGGTTATAACCGGGCAGGTTTGAATATGCAGGGTCCACTGCTCTGGAGCCGGGATGAAAATGGTGAAAAGAAAAGTGCATTACTTGGCTATTTTATTGCTGGTGAAGTAACCTATAATAAAGATAGCCGCCCTACTGCTACAGGTGTATATAAGGTTAAGGACGATGTGCTAAAAGAACTTGAACTCAATCCACTCAGATTGACTGGTTCAGGTTTAGGTACCTATTATAATACCAACTTTATCAGAAAAGAGCACCTTGAATATTCAAAATCAACACTTAATACTGAAAGTCTTGATATCAATGCTTCAGGTAAGTTGGACGTTAAAACCGGCCCGAATATCAACCTGTCACTTGGTGGATCTATCAATTATTCTGACGGGAAGAATTTCAGCTATGCACAGTCAATGTTCAACTATAAAAATAATGCGCAGATTATTGGCAATACATGGAGGGTCTTTGGTCGTTTCACTCAACGTTTTCCCGCTGACCCTGATGGAAAGTCATTTATAAAGAATGTATATTACACCATTCAGGCCGACTATACTAAATCTACTCAAACAGTTCAGGATGCCAACCATAAAGATGATCTGTTGCGTTACGGTTATCTTGGTAAGTATGAAACAGCTAAACAGCGTTCATATACAAACGAACTTGCTTTTGACTCGGTGAGTGGGAAAACTGCTTATATTCATAACGGATTCGTAGATACTGATGTCAATTTCACACCTGGTGATGCCAATCCGATTACAGCCAATTATACTCGTCAATATTATGAACTCTTCCCTTCAACTGCTTACCATGCTAATCTGAACAGGATAATTGAAGGAGGTGGTTTGCTTAATGGTATGGGTGCTGATGGTGCTTATGGCTACTGGGGTGCTCCGGGTGCTTTACAGATTGGTACTACTCAGTCCGCTTACCAGGTTTCTGATAATGAGCAATATGCTTTGAATGCCAATGCATCTGCCGATATAGGCAACCATGCACTTCAATTTGGTTTTATCTATGAACAGCGTGTTGATAGGTACTATACCTATGCTCCAAATGCTTTATGGGAACTGATGCGCGGTTTGACCAATTCTCACATTGAACAGCTTGATGTTGCTAATCCAAACCTCGTCTATCTTGATAATGTATTTATGGATACCATTTATTATGACCGTAAATATGACCAGGCCTCACAACGTAACTTTGATATAAACCTGCGTCAGCAGTTAGGACTTCCTACAGATGGTACTGACTGGATTGATGTTGATTCCTATGATATCAATACCTACACGATTAATTACTATGATGCCAATGGCAAACTGTTCACAAAGTCGTTAGATAAAGCCATATCAGTTGATATGTTTAGCCCCGACGAATTATTTAATAATGGCAGTTTCCTTGCTAACTATAGTGGTTATTCATATACCGGTGAAAAGATGAAACTTTCTGAAAGTCCGAGTTTCGATGATTTCTTCACCAAACAGGATGAGAATGGCATGTATACCCGTGAGATTGCTCCTTTCACACCTATTTATATGGCTGGTTATGTGCAGGATAAATTTGCTTTTGATGACTTGATCTTTAATATTGGATTACGTGTTGACCGATTTGATGCAAATCAAAAGGTGCTGACTGATCCTTATACTTTGTATCAGGCAAGAACAGTAAGTGAAGTTAACGACCTTGGTTCACATCCTGCAAATATGGGTGATGACTATGTTGTTTATGTTGACAATTTGAGGAATCCAACTGCAATAATGGGATACCGTGACGGAAATAACTGGTTCAACTCAGAAGGACTTGTTGTTACCGATCCAACTACTACATTGGATGCTGGTAATGGTGTTACTCCATATCTTGTTGATAAAGATAATGTTACAGTATCATCAAAGGCTTTCAGTGATTATGAACCACAGGTCTCCGTTATGCCTCGTGTTTCTTTTTCATTCCCAATATCTGATGAAGCATTGTTCTTCGCACATTATGATGTGCTGACACAACGTCCAACCTACGCATTGCGCATGAGTCCTCTCTCTTATTATTATCTGCCACTTCAGGGAAGTCCGGATATTAATAATCCTAATCTGAAACCTGAAAAGACCATTGACTACGAGCTTGGATTCCAGCAACGTTTGTCTGCAAGTTCATCACTTACTCTTTCAGCATACTATCGTGAGATTCGTGATCAGATACAAGCTTTCCGTTATACTGCAGCCTATCCAAAAACTTATTATTCATATAATAATATTGACTTCTCTACTGTCAAGGGTTTAACAGTATCTTATGATATGCGTCGTACCACTAATACCAGGGTGAGAGCCAGCTATACCTTACAGTTTGCCAATGGAACGGGTTCTGATCCTGAATTTGCAAAAGGCTTGATCCAGACTGGACAACCTAACCTCCGTACATTATTCCCTATGAGTTTCGACCGTCGTCATGCTATCAATCTTATGCTTGACTATCGCTATGGTGAAGGCAAGGAGTATAATGGGCCGGTTATTAGAAGAACCAAGACCGATGAAGCAGGTAAGGAAGTAGTTAAATCAATGCAGTTGCTAAAGAATACAGGTGTAAACTTTACCATATTTGGTGGTTCAGGAACTCCGTACACAAGGTCCAGTAAGATTGTTGCCCTTGGTCAATCAGGCATTATTGATGGTTCAATCAATGGTTCACGCCTGCCTTGGCAATTTAGGGTGGACGGAAGAATTGACAAGGACATCAATATAGCATGGAATGAAAACCGTTCCTCATATCTAAATATATATCTCCAAGTACTTAATATATTTGATTCAAAGAATATAATGAGTGTATACGGAGCCACAGGTAATCCTGATGACGATGGTTATTTGGCCGCTGCCGAATATCAGAATCAGATTGAAGATCAGCTTGATCCCCAGGCATTCCGCGACTTATATAGTATTCGTATCAATAGTCCATACAATTACAGTTCACCTCGTCAGATACGCCTTGGTTTAATACTGAACTTCTAATAGTAAGACTTGTAAACTGAAAAGATTAAAATATAAATAATGACCATGAAAAATACACTCCGTATAATTTTTGCCGCGCTGCTTATAACCTTATTTGCAGCTCCCGGCTTCGCTGATTATTATAAAGGTCCCGGTTCCAAGTCCTCAGGTCCTGTTATAAAATCAACTGCAGCCGGTTGTTTGCCGGGTGCCGGATTTAAATATCTTGAAGTCAACAATGTCCGTACCCGTATCAACACCGGTGGGGATATGTGGTGGGACTTTGAAGTTGCCCAATATGAGATTCCTAAAGGCTCACGTAAGACCTCCATGTTTTCTGCAGCATTGTGGATTGGTGGTATTGATGTCAATGACCAGCTAAAGCTTGCTGCATTAAGGTTCCGTCAAGGTCCCAACAGCGCCAGCCCGGGTACTGGTAATGATTTTTGGCCTGGGCCCCTCACTATTGATGGTACTGCTGCTATTGATGAAGGTACTTGCGCAGAATACGACAGGCTTTTCCCAATTACCCGCAATGAGGTAGATGAGTTTATTGCCTGGAATGAGAACAAAGCTTCTAATCCAAATTATCAAATACCTGCATCTATTCTTGAATGGCCTGCTCATGGTGATCTTTCAAAGAAGCAAAGTTATTACCTCGCACCATTTTATGATGCTAACGGCAGTGGTACTTATGAGCCTGAAAGCGGTGATTATCCTTATTATGACCTTTCAAATGAACTATGCCACTCAGCTACTGCTACCCAGGAAACAATTGAAGGTACTGTAAAGGGTGGACTGCTTTCTGATCAGGTTATAAAGGGTGACGAAACTTTGTGGTGGGTTTTCAATGATAAGGGAAACATTCATACAGAAACACAAGGTACTCCTATTGGCTTGGAAATTAGAGGTCAGGCATTTGGTTTTGCCACCAACGATGAAATCAATAACATGACCTTTTATAGCTATGAAATCATTAATCGCTCAACTTATCGCTTAACCGGTACCTATTTTAGCCAATGGGTTGATACTGACCTTGGTTTTGCTCAGGACGACTATGTTGGTTGTGATGTTGATAGAGGATTAGGTTATTCATACAATGGTAAACCAAAAGATGGAGATGGACAGTTCTGGGCTTATGGTGATCAGCCTCCAGCAATTGGAGTTGACTTTTTCCAAGGACCTTATATGGACCCTGATGGCTCTGATAACCCATCCTTCAAAGGTGAAGGTATCCTCGGCCCTTCATTTAACGGCGATTGCAGTATTGTTGGCCTAAACGGATCTTCATTGCAAATGAACTATGGTGAAGAAGGAAATCAACAGAGTGGAAATTTCATCGTTCGCTCTGAAGCAATCAACGGTGTGAACTTTGGTAATGGTATCGTTGATGACGAGCGTTTTGGTATGCGCCGTTTCGTTTATCATAATAATTTCGGTGCTGCTGGCCCTTATATGTATGACCCGGACTAAGCGCCTCAATATTATAACTACTTGAGAGGTATTTGGCTTGATAATACCAAGATGATGTATGGCGGTAATGGTCATATCTCTACCGGAGCTTATGGCCCTGCCTGTGATTTTATGTTCCCGGGTGATACTGATGTTTGCGACTGGGGAACTGGTGGTTTGCCTCCTGCTGGTCCAAAATACTGGACTGAGGAAAGTGCTCAGAATAATCCTGAAGACCGTCGTTTCATGCAATCTGCCGGCCCATTCGTACTTGAGCCCGGTGCTGTTAACTACATTACTGTTGGTATTCCATGGGCACGTGCAGCTTCGGGCGGTCCATGGGCTTCTGTTAAACTGTTGCAGGTTGTAGATGATAAGTGTCAGCTGTTATTTGATAACTGTTTCGCAGTAGTTAGTGGTCCTAATGCACCTGATCTTACTATCCGTGAACTTGATGAAGGATTGATTTTCTACATCAGTAACCGCAAAACCAATGATGCAGGTAACAATATCAATGAAAGCTATACTGAATTAGACCCTGCAATCCTTGCAGTTGCCAATAGTACTGGCTATGATTTTGATCCTTATTATCGTTTTGAAGGATATCAGATATTCCAGTTGAAGGATGCAACCGTTTCAGTTGCTGATATTCATGATCAGAAGCTAGCACGTATTGTCTATCAAACTGATGTGAAAAACAATATTAAGCAGCTGGTTAATCATAACTTTGACCAGGCACTCAATGCCAATGTACCGGTTGAAGAAGTGAATGGAGCTGATTTAGGGATTCGCCATACGTTCAGGTTGACTGAAGATGCGTTCACCGGTCAATCACTGGTTAACCACAAACAGTATTATTACCTGGCACTCGCATACGGTCACAATGAATATATGAAATACAGTGCTGACCCTGGATCTCAGGAAGAAGGAATAATAGGTCTTAACGGTCAAAAACGTGTTTACTTGGCAGGTAGAAAAAATATCAAGGTATACACTGCTATTCCACATAAAATTGTTGGAACAATAAAGGCCAATTCCGAATTTGGTGATGGTGTTGAAATTACACGCTTACAAGGTCAGGGTAACGGTGGAAATGTTCTTGATTTTACTGATGAAACTGTAGCTGAAATTCTTGGCAAAAAGCCTGTTGATTCACTAAATGTTTATGGAAGTGCTGATTATCCTATTGCTTACAATCCTAAGTACAAGGCAGGCAAGGGACCAGTTGATATTAGAGTAATAGATCCTCTGAATGTTCAGAATGCATCATACGTTTTGGCGTTTGATTCACTTGTTCCATATCAGATGATGATTGGTGCAGACAGCACCTTGAACTATAAAGCTCATTGGCGACTGATAGACAATACCAATAACAGGGTATATCATTCTGACACTACAATTTCATATAAGAATGAGCAGTTGTTCCCTGAACTTGGTATTGCAATTACAATTGATCAGCCGCTCACACCTGGTCCTTATAGAATAGGTTATAATGCTGAAGATCCTCCAGCTCCAATTTGGGGTATCATTACTGAAAACAATGGTTTACTTGAATCTACCTTCACCTATGCTGATAGTACCAAGCCATGGATATTAGGCTTACCAGACGTTGACGGTGTGCCTTCACTCAACTGGATTAGGTCAGGTGTTGTTGCCGATGTTTCTAATCCTGTAAACAGTGACTATAATATGCCTACTACACCTTATGACCCCAACTCAAATTATGAGAAAGTTGTTAGTGGAACTTGGGCACCATATATAATGACTGCTACCACTGAGCAGGATGCACTTTATGGTACTGCATTCAGAAATATATCTAAAGTGGCTGCCAAATTTTCTGATATCGCTAGTGTGGATGTTGTCTTTACTCCTGATAAAACAAAGTGGACACGTGTACCGGTAATCGAAATGTGTGCCGATAGAACCTTGTCAGAAGGTGGAGTTGAACGTTTCAATATTCGCGCTGGTGCATCTGTAAACGTTAACGGTGAAGCAGGTGTAACAAGCAGTGATCCATTGCTTAATTCCAATTACATCAGTGAAACCGGTATGGGTTGGTTCCCAGGTTATGCAATTAATCTTGAAACCGGTGAACGACTTAATATGGTATTTGGTGAAAACTCATGGCTGGTTGGTGATAATGGACGTGATATGATTTTCAATCCAACCGGAAATGTCTTTACTCCTGGTGGTGAATTAGTATTTGGTGGAATGCATTATGTTTATGTATTTGCTCATACTACTGGTAAATCTGTTGCCATTGCCAACATACCCGCTTATGATGCCGGCGCTACCTTGAGAAATAACATTCCCGTAACCTTAGGGGGTGGTACACAAAGAGCTTTGGTTTATTCAAGTGCTATGTACGTCAATATTCCTTTAGCTAATCCTGAGCATGAATGGTTAGCTAATGAGGCTAAGGTACGTATCAGAATTGCTAAACCTTATCAGCGTTACTATAGCGTATCGCACGAAGGTTATGCAGAACTTGCTGATGATGTTGAAAATAGAAATTACCCAATGTATGGATTTAGCACTGAAAACATTGCTACTACTGATAATAATGTTGAAAAGGCTAAAACAGATCTTGATTTGATTACGGTAATTCCAAATCCTTATTATGCTTATTCAAGCTATGAAACTAACCAGCTTGATAACAGGGTTAAGATAGCAAACCTGCCACGTAAGTGTACTGTTACAATTTATTCTACCAATGGTTCAATGATCAGACAGTTTACCAAGGATGAAGCAGGTACATCAATTGAATGGGATCTGAAAAATTATGCCGGTATTCCGATTGCAGGTGGTGTTTATCTGATACATGTAAAAGCTGATGGCGTTGGTGAGAAGATAGTTAAATGGTTCGGATCACTACGTCCAATTGACCTTAACGCATTCTAATGCATAGTGGTAATGAATATGGAAAAACAACACAACAAATTATTGATTATGAACAAGATCTCTAAATATATAGTTGCCACACTGATACTCGGTTCAGTTATTGCTCCCTTTAGTCAGTTGAAAGCCGGTAATAAAGACAGGACTGGACAGGCAGGTGCATCAGAATTGCTTATTAATCCCTGGGCACGGAGTTCAGGTTGGGGAGGTGCTAACATTGCACACGTTAAAGGACTTGAAGGACTTTACGGTAATGTTGCTGGAACTGCCCATACCAAAGCAACTGAGTTAATTTTCTCTCATACACAGTGGCTTAAAGGTAGTGAAGTAGATATCAATACTTTTGGGTTAACCCAGAAAGTTGGAGCTACAGGCGTTATTGGATTGGGAATTATGTCAATGAACTTTGGTGATATTCCTATTACAACTGAGGCTTTACCAGAAGGTGGTATTGGTAACTTCTCACCCAGTTATATGAATATTAACATATCTTATGCAAAGGCCTTCTCAAGCTCTATCTATGGAGGTGTTAATATTAAGATAGTATCCGAAGTTATATCTGATGTTAGTGCTCAGGGTATTGCTCTTGATGCTGGTATTCAGTATGTTACCGGCCCAACGGAAAATATCAGATTTGGTATTACGTTGCGTAATGTTGGTCCAACCATGTCATTCAGTGGTGATGGCCTTTCAATACGCAGTTTGTTGCCTGGCCAGGAGAGTTATTTCACCCTTGAACAACGCTCAGCAGACTTTGAACTTCCTACACAGTTGGCAATGGGAGCATCATACGATTTCTATATGGGTGAAATGCACCGCTTAACTTTAGCCGGCAATTTTATATCTAACTCTTTCACCAATGACCAGTTTGTTTTTGGGGCTGAGTATGAATTAAAATCCTATCTAATGTTGAGAGGTGGTTATTCATACGAAGACGGCATCACAAGCACTGCTGATCGCACTACCGCTTTTACTGGTCCTAGCGCTGGTTTTACCGTCTCTGTTCCGATAAATAAGGAAAAGGGATCTACGTTGGCTATTGATTATTCATATCGTGATACTGATCCATTTAGTGGAACTCATAGTATAGGTGCCAGAATTAACCTGTAATATCTAATTATCAGGCTAGTAGCCTGTTGTATATGGAAAGGACCCTTGATATTAAGGGTCTTTTCTCTTATTATTTTGAGCAAAAACTTCATAAAGATTAATTATGTACTTTACACTAGAAGGATTAAATAAACTCAAAGCTGAATTAGATCAACTTATTAGTGTTGAACGTCCTGCCATCTCCCAGCAGATAGCTGATGCACGCGACAAGGGTGACTTGTCGGAAAATGCTGAATACGATGCAGCTAAGAATGCTCAGGGTATGCTGGAACTAAAGATCTCTAAATTACAGGAAACTATAAGGAATGCCAAGGTTATTGATGAAACCAAGATGGATAGTTCAAAGGTCCTTATTCTTTCAACTGTTAAAGTAAGAAATACTAAGAATAATGCAATAATGACTTACACTTTAGTTCCTGAAAATGAAGCAGATCTAAAAGCTGGTAAGATTTCCGTTAATTCCCCAATTGCATCAGGGCTGTTAGGAAAAACTGTTGGTGAACTTGTTGAAATTAAAATCCCTGCCGGTGTGATTACCCTTGAAATAGTTGATATTGTCAGATAATTTAATCGTTTATGCTATGGCTACAATTTTTTCTAAAATCATAAGTGGAGAGATTCCGGCATATAAAGTCGCTGAATCTGATGAATTCTTAGCCTTTCTCGATATTAATCCATTAGCTGAAGGACACACCCTAGTCATCCCTAAAAAGGAAATAGATTATGTGTTTGATATGGATGATACGGCTTATAAAGAGTTGTTCCTTTTTGCTAAAAAAGTGGCCCGGGCTATCAAACAAGTGATACCCTGCACTAAGATAGGTGTCGCTATTATAGGGCTTGAAGTAGCTCATGCACACATTCACTTGGTGCCGATTAATGATGTTTACGATATAGATTTCAAAAAGGAGAAATTGAAATTGTCACAGGAACAATTTATCAATATTGCCGGTCGTATAGCCGAAAAAATTTAATCTCATGGTTAAAGAAGCAAGTGTAATAATTCCTGCATTCAATGAAGAAACAGGCATAGGTCCTTTGCTGGAAACTATGCTCAAAAGTAGATTGCTTGATAAATATGAGGTGATTGTAGTTGATGATGGTTCAACCGACAATACTGCTGCAATTGTATCCGGTTATCCTGTGCGATTAGTGAAACATGGAGTCAATAAAGGGTATGGCGCATCTCTTAAAACCGGAATAAGGAAATCAAGCTGCGAAAAGGTAATGATGCTCGATAGTGATGGGCAACATGATCCGGTATATCTGGATACCATGCTGGCAATGTTGGATGAAGCGGAAATGGTTATTGGGGAGAGAAACTCTGATTCTTTTCAAGTCTCAAACCGAAAAAGCGGGAAATGGCTTATTCGCAAAACAGGAGAGTTTCTTGTTGACCAGAAGCTACCTGACTTCAATTCCGGTTTAAGGGGTTTTAGACGCGATTTGATAATGAACCTTTTGCATATTATGCCTAATGGGTTCTCTTTCTCAACAACTTCAACATTGGCATTTTTAAAAGAAGGATATACTAT
>JAEYXG010000157.1 GCA_023428585.1 Bacteroidota bacterium | reverse complement strand
TTCCAATATGCACCAAAGTGCCATTCTCTTCATTGAGCGTATTTGCATAATAGGTACCTCCGATGAAAAGCTTGTACTCAAGGAAATTTGCCTGGTCGGGATTATTGTTTGTCCACGTTAACGTTATACTGCTTGGCTGAAGATCAATTGGCTCATTAAGAACAAGTGCCTGCAGGAGCACCACTGAATCATTTACTATTGCACGGGTAGTTAACAAAATAGTATCAGTATAACTGATGATATCCGGATTAGCGAAATTACGGTTAACAGACAGTATGTGGACACCTTTCTGAAGGCTGTCGAACTTAAAGTATCCTGACTGATCTGATACTCTGCTCTTTTCATCTAGCGTGACCCTGATATTCGATGCAGGATTTGAAGAATTATCAAGAATATATCCACTTATACTGAGAACAGAATCACCTACAGAAATAGTATCAACAGGAGGTATGATTACTTCATCAGTTTCATTCTCCTTGTTACAACCTATTATAAACAAGATCAAAACTGCAATACAAATACTAATCGTTGTACTAATCCCTTTCATATTCGTCAAATTATGTGTAACAGTGTACTTTTTAACAATGTCATTTATATATATGACAAATTAAACGGGTTTTACCCTAACAGTTTTTGCGATTATTTTAAGCAAAAGAGATGGCTCTATTATATGATGCGCTATTTTTTGTCTGCAGTTTTATATTTAACTAACCGAAAAAAGCATTATAGTAAATTCTAATTTGTTAGTTTTGCAAATTAACTCTTGCCTTATTTCTATGAAGAGACTGTCCCTGATATCAATATTTATTTGCGCACTTACAATGCTCTATTTTATAATGACTTATAAATATTATGAGCAGGATAGAAGAATTATTGAAAGTGATGCAATTCATTACTATTCATATTTACCATCCCTGCTGGTACATCATGATCTCACTCAAAGTTTTCTTGATAAAGACATTGATTACAATAGGGGATATTTCTTCACAGATGTAAAATTACCTGACGGGAAAAGATATTTCAAAACAACCATGGGGGTTGCCTTGCTTCAATCGGTTTTCATTGTCCCCATACATTATACGTTAGAGTTAATTGGAGCACCTGCAACTGGTGTTTCAGCACCGTACAAAGCAGGAATCATCTTAAGCTCATTATTATACCTTGTGCTGGGTTTATTTATAGTTAGATACCTGCTCATAAAAAGATTGAAGTATAGTGAGTATGTTACTGCCCTGACCATCCTGTCAATTGGATTAGCCTCTAATGCAATAATCTATGTAATTCGTGAGCCGGGTGTGAGCCATATTTACAGTTTTTTTAGCATCCTGCTCTTTATTTATATCATTGATAAATTTTTAGAAAGACCCACCATTACTTATGCACTAATAACAGGGTTATCAGCCGGACTCATACTCCTCATAAGGCCGGTTAATATTGTTGTATTAGTAATCATCCTAACCTGGAATATTACGAACTGGCACGATTTCAAAGAACGATTCTTGCTTTTCATTCATAAACCACTTTACCCAATTATGATGGTTGTAGGAGGAATTGTTATCTGGCTGCCACAGTTGGCTTATTATTACTTCCTTACCGGAAGCATTTTCTTCAGTGGATATGGAAATGAAACCAAATTCTTCTTTAATAGTCCGCAAATTCTTGATAATTTATTCAGTTACAGAAAAGGTTGGTTTCTTTATACACCAGTCATGTTGTTGGCCGTGATAGGATTAATTCCACTATATTTAAGAAGTAGGAAGTACTTTTGGCCGGTGATTACAATTCTGGTACTACTTGTTTATATCAATTCAAGCTGGTACTCCTGGTGGTTTGGAGGAAGTTATGGACAACGTGCCTATATTGACATATATGGATTGATGGCACTGCCAATGGGAGCATTTATCAATATGTTGGTTACAAGAAAATGGATAACTAAATTAGCAGTATTTATAATATTCTCTTTATTCATTGGTCATAATATATTTCAGTCTAAGCAGTTTATAAACGGTGCAGTTCACTATTCAGGAATGACTAAAGAAGCTTATTGGTACTCATGTGGCAGATTACATCCGGGAGTTAGATTTTATGCTTTACTAGATCTTCCAGATCCGGAACTTTCAAAAAAAGGAATATATCCTAAGCCACCTGTTAAGAGCAAAACAAAAGAAGAATGGATTGCTTATATTGAGCAGAAATTCAAGGATAGCCCTGAATCGATGGAGTTTTTTAGCAAGAAAGCCAAGAATAATCGTGAGAACATTGACACTTTGATTCATAATGATGCTGTTTATACATTGAAACATGATAAACCACTCTTATTTAATAGAATAATCGAAACTGATAGCGATGATAATAAATAAGCAATAGTTTATGAAGATTAATACATCAATAGGAAGTCGCATCAGAAGCATTTCTTTCGCGGCAATGTTACTCATTATTCCCACAATATTATTCATTACCTCCCTTGAATCAATCCATATTCAAGAGAAGAATTGGTATAATAGCGGATATGACCCCTCCTATGCATACCTCTTTAACTCAATGAATATTGCCACATTCAAACTTGTTGGTCATGTTGATCATCCTGGTACAACCATTCAGGTTATAGGAGGTGCAATTTTAAAGGTAGCATGGAATATTCATCCATACGGTGGTAAAGATTTAAAGGAAGCAGTTGCAGCAGAGCCTGAGTATTACCTGCGGATCCTGAATATCTCAACTGCAGCCTTGGGCGCTCTGATAATATTTTTAGCTGGTTTGTTGATTTGCAAAAAGAGTAAGAATATTTGGTATGCTTTCCTTATTCAGGCAAGCCCTTTTATTTCAGGAGTGATACTTCTGAATGCTTTTGTGAGGATTTCTCAGGAAAGCACCCTCTTGATTTCGTCGATTGCAATGGCAGTGCTTGCTCTTCATTGGTATTTGTCAGAAAAAGAAAAGCACACTGAACTGAGATACATTATTGGATTTGCATTAATTACAGGATTTGGATTAGCCTCCAAGATCATATTTACACCTCTCATGATAATCCCGCTATTGCTTCTTGGAGGATTTAGATCAAAGTTGAAATACCTCGTGTTTTCAAGTGCAGCCTTTGTTTTTTTCACTTTGCCAATATTGCCTATGTATCCACATATGGCAAAATGGGTAGCTGATTTATTCCTCCATTCAGGAATTTATGGTTCAGGTGAGGCTTCAATTATTGACAAATCAAACTACCTCTTATCATTAAAGGAACTACTTTTTGGTGAACCCCGATATTTGATTGTTTATAGTTTAACCTTAGCATCTCTAATTATTCTAGCGATAAAAAGTATCATTGGAAAAGATGACAGATTTCAAAAGGATAAACTTTTGCTTTTTGCTGTATTTTTAACACAAACAATAGGTTTCATAATAGTTGCCAAACATCCCAAAGTTTCCTACTTGTTGCCTTATGAGAGTTTATCAGCAATTAACCTTATAGTATTACTTCAATTGTTTGCACGTTATTTTCCTAAAGCATGGCTGAAGCAATTAATAACTGGTACTATAACCATACCAGTAGTGATAGTAACATTGACTACAGGAATAAAAGCCAAAGAAATATTGTTTAGTGGAGATAGTAATAAGCTTAATGAAGAAGCATGGACTTTGGCAACTAAATC
>JAEYXG010000155.1 GCA_023428585.1 Bacteroidota bacterium | reverse complement strand
CTTACATCTACACCTTGAAAGTAGCTAAGCGTACTTACCTTATAATTATTAATTAAGGGGTCAAATACTTTTCTCGTTAAGCTGTCATTCTTTGTAACTCCTGTTACTATTATTATTCTTTCATCTATATCTGGATGAAAAGGATATGTTGGTGCAAATTTCTCAAAATCTAAAGGTCTGTAATAACAAGAATCCAATCTCTTTAACTCACCACTTTTAGATTCATAGCAACCTGCACAATATCCATTACCTGCTGCATTTACAATAACAGTTCCATTATCTAAAATTTCAGAAATCATTGATTCATAAATTTCAGGAGTTTGATTATTACAAGAAAGGAACATAGATAAAGATATTACATCGGCTTGCAAAACAGTCGATGCATAAAGTGCGCTTTCCAAGAATTCACGTTCAGGTCCGTGACCTCTAATCGGAATAATTCTTGTCCTATATCCAATGGAAGCATAATCGGCTCCTATAGGCTGCTCTACACCTGAGTCAGTTGTTTGACCACAAGCAAACCCCGCTACTGTTGTTCCATGCCAATTACTATTCCAAAAAGCTAAATTTGGATCAAAAATAGAATCATCTATAGGATCATAATTATAGATTAACTGAGATTTTAAATCAGGGTGATTCGGATCAAAATATTTATCAATTACGGCAATTTTTGTATTAGGATTACCTTTTTGAATATCCCAAGCTCTATCAGCTTCAATTTTTCTAAGGTGCCATAACCAAGTTGTGTCATGGGTCCATTGATAATCTGAGGGATCATACAAAACAACAGGTTCAGAAAAACGATAGGGTGCATATATTATTCCTTGAGCATCACTCTGAAGATCTCTAATAAATAATTCATCATCACCGCTATATTTCACAGTGTAGATTCTTCTGTTCTCCACTTTTTTTGCCCATGGAAATGATTGTTCTATGGATTTAACACCATACGTTAGAAATATTCTGTTCAGAGTTTCATTGCTTGTAGTTATACCATCTGTAACACGAGTATTGTCATTTGTAAACATAATTCGACAAATGCCAGGTAAGTACTCCTGTGCAGTAAGTTCTTGAATAAAAGATACTCCAATGCACAGCATTAGACTTAATAGAGTTCGCTTCTTCATAAAGTAATACTTTTTAGTTTGTGAAATATTTGTTTGACTGAAGCTATATAGATTCAGTATATCTAAAATCTGACTAATCATAAGTTGAACCAATACCAATCATTGCAGAAAATAAATTAACTACTTCCAAAAATAAAGGAGGGATGTAAATGAGTTTGTAGTAGTTGAAGAGAGCTAATTATGAATCGAAACGACCTGCTTAACTTTTAGTGATGTAAATATAAGGCAGAATTTTGATTTATCAGGTATATTTTTCTATTTTACACACATATAAATATTTATATCTGTTGTATGTTGTATAATATCAATATATTAAATGAACTCAAACTTGCATTTTACATGTCTAATTACTATAGATAAATGAGTACACTTTACCTAATCTGGCAGTAAAAGGTACATATACACACCCATCGTTTCAAACACAAGGCATTAGGTCTCTACAAATCCAAACGTTAAACCCTGAGCCAATAACCTGGAACCTTTTTGATGATAATCACTGTGTGCGTAATTATATGGTAAAAATCCATACATTTGATTAACCAACACATAATCAAAACTCCTGGACGATTGTCCAGGCAAACCTCCTACCTGCTATGAAACTTAGAAAAATACTCTTCAGCATCTTACTGTCAAACGCAGCCGGTACCTCCCTGGCACAGATCGAACCATTTAATGTGATACATGATGTTGTCAGTTGCCGGTTTGAAATTCTCTGCCATCTGGCCATTCCTGATACTACTGTCGATAACATCTGGCAACGTGGCGCTCCCCAAAAGGCTGTTTTCAGCCAAAGTTATTCTCAGCCGAATGCCATGATTACCGACACCTTGAATACCTACCCCACGAATACCAACGGATCCTTTGACCTGCGGTTTCCCCTGGAGGATTACTACTTCGGCATGGATATCATTATTGGCTTCAGGCATAAGTACCACACCGATACCCTTACCGATGGCGGTTTCATCGAGACATCCTACGATCTGGGCAATACTTGGGGTAACCTTCTCAATGACCAGAACATCCAGTGGTTTTTCAGTGAAAACATGTACACCACGCAGGATACCCTCAAAGGCGGAACACCTGGTTTCTCGGGCAGTTCCAACGGCTGGATCCATACACAACTGGAACTGATTTATGCATTTCCGGTAAAATGGCCTTATGACACCCTGCTTGTAAGGTTTCACTTTATAAGTGATTCAATTGATACCGGCAAAGACGGCTGGATGATCGACAATATCCTCACATCCTTTGCCGAACTCCCCGGTGCAGTTAAACGCCATGACCTCTCTACCGTATCCGTCACCCCCAATCCGCTCACAGAATTCTCCACTTTCCGGTTTGAGAATGATGCCCGGGAAAAAATTACCATAGAACTGACCAATTCATCGGGAATAACCGTACGCACCTATACTACTCATGAAAACAACCTGGTAGTGGAGAAAGGGAAGCTGCCTAAAGGACTGTACCTGATAAAACTTATCAAAGGTTTTCAAGTCACAGGCACAGGGAAGCTCATGGTGCAATAAAGCGATTCTTTATCACTGCTGTCCGACTAAATTTGAATTCACCGACATTACTGAGCTAAAATCCTAATAATCAAGCGCAACATTGCCAATCTTTAAAACCACCCCCTTGCAGATTATATTAGCATTACCAATTGTCCAGTACCCGGAGGAGCTTCCTTGTTTTTGATAGCATATCTGTTCGTACTCCTTAATAGTTCATAAACGTCCAATAAACTAATCAGGTGAATACGGATCAGGGTGG
>JAEYXG010000080.1 GCA_023428585.1 Bacteroidota bacterium | reverse complement strand
TCATTGGGCAAATCATTTGTACAGGTTGGGAAGCCGGTTCAGTTAGGTGCCAATGTTATTATTCCTATCAAGTAACAAGAATTTCCAATAAATGTGAAATGAGAAAATATTCAACGCTGCTCAGTCTTTACCTGGCTCAATCCATTCCAATGAGCTTCTTCTCTACAATAGTGCCTGTTATTATGAGGCAGGAGAACTATTCATTGGCAATGATAGGTTTGTTGCAGTTGATAAAGTTGCCATGGATTTTCAAATTCCTATGGGCACCTTTGGTTGATAGATTTGGCAATAGTGTTTCCAACTACAAGCGTTGGATATTTTCATCAGAGTTGCTGTATGCCATTGTGATATTGAGCATTGGGTTTTTCGACCTTAAATTTGATTTTAAATTAATTGTTGCCTTGATGCTTATTGCATTTACGGCATCTGCAACCCAGGATATTGCTACTGATGCATTTGCGATTAGAGTGCTGAAAAGAAAAGAAAGAAGTCTGGGTAACAGTATGCAATCAGCAGGCTCTTTTCTTGGCACAATGGCCGGTAGTGGGCTGTTACTTATTATTTATCATTATTTTGGTTGGAATGGTCTGATAATGTGCCTGTCAGGTTTTGTTCTCATAGCACTGATACCCCTGTACTTTTATAAGCATAGAGAAACGGCCGACGATGACCCTGAAGAAGAAATTGCATTTCACGGTCACTGGTTTCACCGAAGAAGAAAAGTAAGGAATCAAAATCCGGTTTTAACACAAATGCACTGTGCTCATGGGCATCATAAGGAACTAAGCGAAGCAGAACAGAATGCAATATATCAGCCTGCAAGTTTGAAGGATATTGGGCTATTTTTCCGTCAAAAGGGAATATTCAGAAGGCTTGTACTCCTGTTCTTCTTCTATTCGGGGATTATTGGAATCCTCTCATTGGTAAAACCTTTTCTTGTAGACCAGGGATTCAATATCAAACAAATTGGTATCATCTCAGGAATATGTGGAACTGCCAGTGGTGCGATCAGTGCTGTTTTTGCCGGTTTTATAATCAGACGGATAGGCCGAAGATACAGCTTATACATCTTTGCGGCATTGAGCTTCTTTACCACTCTGTTTTTCGTTTGGCTTTTAAGCGGCAATATGTCGAAAATGCCTCTTTATACAGCTGTTGTTCTCCTATGGGTGGCATATGGCATGTCGTCAGTTGCAATCTATACCATCTCAATGGATGTGGTTCGTAAAGGAAGGGAAGGAACCGATTTTACCATCCAAATAGTAATAACACACCTTAGTGGTCTTATTATAACAATACTAAGTGGGAAACTGGCCGATATCCTCTCATTCAAAGGATTGGTAATAATAGAATCAATTGTAGCCGCCTGCGTTTTGATTAGTTTGCCATTCCTTTATCAGGAGAAGCTTAACAGTGAAGAAGGAATCATGAAGCAAATGGTTGAGGATGAGAACTCCGTGATTTTACCTGATGATAATATTATTCATAAAACCGGATCCTGATTTGTATGCAAGTGCTTGATTTTTCTTATTACCAGTGCATATTCAATGACACGGTAACTTTTACTCTTTAAAGATTAATAAATATATAATTGATGATACCACGACAACTACTGGACAAATACAACCAATCATTACCAAGATATACCAGTTATCCCCCTGCAAACTACTTTCATTCAGATATAGACAGCGAGGGGTATAAAAAGCTACTCACTGCCTCAAATAATGCGCAGATGACCAATATTTCGCTTTATGTGCATATACCTTATTGTCATAAGATTTGCTTTTATTGTGGCTGTAATTCGGTAAAGTATCCCAAAGCAAATTCGGTTGAAGATTATGTAAAAGCACTGTTAATGGAGATCAGGATGGTACGTGAATTGCTTGATCCCTCGCGCAAGGTATCGCAACTTCATTACGGAGGAGGGACTCCCAATGCCATACCCGTAGAATATATTGAGTCAATCAATAAATTGATTTTTGATGAGTTCGAATTTATTGAAAATCCTGAGATTGCCATTGAATGTCATCCGGCTCATCTTACGGAAGAATATATGGAAAGATTGGTGAAGAGTGGATTTAACCGATTCAGTTTGGGAATACAGGATTTCAACACTCAAGTGCTGAAGACAGCAAACAGGGAGCCATCAAAATTGCCATTGGAGAAGATTACCAGCTTTCTTCGTAATCTGGACCCGGGGATTAAAATCAACTTTGATTTTATTTATGGACTACCATTACAGACACCTGAAAGCTTTAGCGAAACCATTCGCAAGGCAATAACATATTCACCCGATAGGATTGTTACATTCTCCTACGCGCATGTGCCCTGGTTCAAGAAACATCAATTAGCATTAGAAAAGGCAGGGCTGCCCGATGCTGAAATCAAGGTACGTATGTTTGAGGAGGCTTTCGGCATATTGAATGAGAATGGATACAGCGATATAGGCATGGACCACTATGCCAAAGGAGATGACGAACTCCTTTTGGCCTTGCAAAAAAATGAATTGCACCGGAACTTCCAGGGCTATTGTACCCGACGCACAACCGGACAAGTATATGCCTTTGGAGTATCATCAATAAGCCAGCTGCACGATTCATATATTCAAAATACTAAGGATATCAATGAATATGTTCATAAAATAGGCCAGGGAGAGTTTCCGGTTGAGAAAGGATACAGGTTAAACTTCAACGAAACCGTTATCCGTGAGGTTATCAATCACCTGATGTGCAACCGTTTCATGTTATGGACCGAGATAGCTGACCGCTTTGCCATTAGTGTTGATCAGTTAAAACAAATCACTTCATTTGAACCTTCAAAAGTTGAAAATCTGATAGCAGATGAACTTCTGATTGTAAATGACCAAGGGGTGACAATTACACCTAAGGGACGGT
>JAEYXG010000339.1 GCA_023428585.1 Bacteroidota bacterium | reverse complement strand
CCATTGGTCAAACGGTGTTCCTTCCTTAAGGGTTGATGATTTATCCGGCCATATGGATGATGCAAGGGCTTTATTGTTTATCAGGATGTTGGCATCAACGCGTTTTCCTCCGGTTGCAAGAAGTTTCATAAAAGAACTGTCAACAGAAAGGTTAGAGCCATTGGTAAGGCTTTGAAATGAATGGGCTAGTATTGCACTGTCATTACTGAAGGCAAATATGCCTTTCTTGATATAGTACCAACTGTTTTGATTATCATTTTTTATTTTGAAAAATGCGTCACCTGCCTTATTGATAGTGTACTTGTCATCAAATAAAGATTTGATTTGCTTGTTAACACTTCCCGGACTTGTTTTGCCAATAGATGTAGCAACCAGTAATCCAAATTGTGAATCGCCCTTGTCAATAAAAGCAATAACAACATCATTTGATTCCAACAAATCATACAGATATTTATTCTTTATTGCTATTGAGTCAAGTATGCTGTTGATCTTGTAATAATTGCCATCTCTATTGCCAAATAAGTCGATTAATGAAGAGTTGTCGATTGTTTTCAATAACTTGAAAACGGAATTTGACTTTATAATGACCGAAGTATTTGTTGGAAGGGCATTAATTATTGGCGAAACAGGCTCTTTAATGAAACGGTACCAGGACCTAATAGCTGAACCAATAAAAACTGTAATTACCAGAATGATTATAACAAATATTCCAACGCGCAAATTCTTCATTATCCTGAATTTGAATATCAAAGATAATCTCTAATTCAAGCATGTTTCATTGCTGTCTTGTTTACTAATGAACAATAAAATGTTAATAAATCATGGGGTTTTGCCGTACTAGTAAATTAATCATAAATTTCCTATATTTGATGTTTTAACCTGCTGTTGTTGAAATTCATATTTGATATATGTCAGTTGGCAAATTTGATTTTCGTCTTTTTAGCACTCACGTTTATATGTGTGGTTGTAGGATATGGCTTTTGAACTTATTCATTATCAGTGCAGTATTGCTTATTACATTCTCATCTGCCAGTGCGCAGGAACTTTATACAAAGGATGATTGTATTAAGAGAAGTGGTTTTGAATATGGTGGAATCGGTGGAATATACATTGCTAATAATGGCAGTGCAGATTTCTATTCTGGTAAACCGGAAAACGAAAACAATGTAGATTATATTTTTAGTAATTCACATTGGTATGAGGAAATCAGGCATTTGCTTAATTTTTATGATACTGTTTTTGTGCGGGAATATCCTGAAAAGATGGGTTATAGTCCCTCTTTTTCTTTCGGCTTGTTTGTTAAATATGACTTTAACTGTCGTACCGGCATCTATGCTCAGTTTTATTATGCTAAACTAAGGGCCAATGATGTCGTTACCATTGAGGTTGATCCAAAAGAATATCTTACAGAACCTGATATTCGTCTTTGTCCTGTGCGTGGTGTGGAAGAAAGAAATTTGCTCGACCTGGGAATCTCACATGCAATAGGATTAAACAAGACTGCCCGATTGGTTCTGGGAGCCGGAATCAATATGAATAATACACTGGTTAAGGAATCGGCTATTTATCTGGGTGATAAGAAGTACAATATGATACGAATTTATGGTAACCGGCCCTATATACCCAACAGCAATCAGCAACAATACGAGATAAGGCAGGGTGGCATCGGATTTGGAATATTTGGTAGCGTTGGGGCAAGAATAGAATTTAGTCCTGTTATAGCTATTGAGCCGGGATTCTCGACTCATTACATGATGATAAACCTTGAAGAAAATGCCGGTTTTAGCCCACAAATAAATTTCTATGTAAAAATAATATTTCGCGACCTGCTGAATTTCAGTGAGTAGATGTTTTTAGAATAGCATTGTTTTACAGGTTCATACTAAGTTGATTGCTTGAATGAAAAGTCTTCCTGTGCCAGGGGGTAACTCCGTATCTGATGATGGCCTCACGATGCTCAATGGTAGGGTAACCCTTATTCTGTTTCCATTTATATTGAGGGAATGACTCACTAATTCCTATCATAAACTCGTCGCGATGTGTCTTGGCCAATACTGATGCTGCCGCTATTGACATGTATAAACCATCACCTTTAATAATGCATTTATGCATGATATTGGAGTAAGGTGTAAACCTGTTGCCATCAATCAGCAATAACTCCGGATTTACCTTTAAATCATTGATTGCCATGTGCATTGCCCTGATTGATGCTTGAAGTATGTTGATCTCATCTATAACTTCAGCGCTGACACTTGCCACCGACCATGAGATTGCCTCTCTTTCAATCTCAATCCTGAGTTTCTCCCTGATTTTTTCATTCAGTGCTTTGGAGTCGTTTAATATAATGTTCCTATAGTCATCCGGTAATATTACAGCTGCAGCATATACAGGCCCTGCAAGACATCCGCGGCCGGCTTCATCAATACCTGCTTCTATAATGGTACTTGCCGAATAGCTGGATTTAAGCATATTAGATCAAAATACGATTTATTAGTATAGAAATAATCAGTAGTGAAAATAGAACATCATATACCCGGCTTCTTTTTTGGTCGTGTATGTTATAACTTAGCATCAATGCCATGGGGGCAAACAATACAGGCAGGAGAAAAAAGAATGAATCTCCGCTGGTAGCTATCGCTATGATGCAGATAAATGAGAACTGGAAGGTAAGCCACATTCTTTTCCGAACGCTGATTACCTTATCTGATGCATTGCTGATGAATGGAAGCATTCCTGTGAAATATACTACAACGATGAGACCTATTGTAATCAGTTGATAAATTGATGGTATTGCAATCGTGAAATCAGGATTGTTAATGAAATTTAGGTATATATCCCTGAAATAGAGCAGATTGTCATTCCAAAATAAAGTAAATACCAAATAAATATACGGGATGATCAATCCAATTATTGATATAAGCCATTCACGCCATGAATTGACACTATATGTAAAAAATGCCAGCCATATAAAGAAAACAAAAAGGATGGTATGCGGTAAAATCATAGAGGAGATTGCGATGGCCATTGATGCATTAAGTACTTGAGCATAAGGGTATTGCTTGCCAAATATACTCATCGTGTTTGTATAGGCAAACACTAGTAAAAGCATAATAAAAAGGGTCTTTGAAAAATAAGCGTCAGCCGGTGAAAAAAGCATCATTGCAACCAGAAGACTTGAGGTGATATATGATTGGCGGGGAATAATTTCTGATTTGAGGCCAATATTGTTGAGTTGGATGGTTATCAGAACTATCAACAATATATTCACTATTTTACTAATTATTGGAAATGCAAACACATAGTCCTGAATTATCTTGCCTAGCGGCGCTGCATTTGTATTACCCATTGGTGAATAGAAATCAACTGCTGGTGTAAAAAAGTAAAATGCCAGTAATACAGATATTATCAGCACATGCGTATATTCACCTGATTTAGATAGCTTCTTTAACATGTATAATCCTCATAAACTCAGATTACATCAAAACCAATGTCTTTTCTGAAATATTTATCAGTAAAATTAATTTGTTCGGCACCCTTAAATGAAAGATTCAACGCGTCATCTAGAGTGGAGGCAAGTGAAGTTACTGCTATAACCCTACCGCCGGCGGTTACAATTTCATTGGGATTGCTCATGCTTGTTCCGGCATGAAAAACCATACTTATTTCTTTTTGATGCCCTGTTTCATTGACTTCATCAGGCAATCCTGTTATTGGATATCCTTTCTTGTATTCTCCCGGATAACCACCCGAGACCAGCATAACCGTAGCTGATGCTCTTGGATCTGTGTCGATGAAATGCTCAGTTAGGTCACCCTCTGCGCATGCCAGCAGCACTGGAACCAGATCAGAAGTAATTCGGGGAATAACCGATTCAGTTTCAGGATCTCCCATCCTTACATTATACTCAATTACAAATGGATCACCTTCAACATTAATTAAACCAAAGAAGATAAATCCCCGGTAGTCTATTTTATCCTTCCATAATCCATTGACAGTAGGCTGGATAATCCGGTTGGTTATCTTATCCAAAAATTCAATATCCATGAATGGAACCGGAGAGATGGATCCCATCCCTCCTGTATTCAATCCTGTATCACCTACCCCAATTCTTTTATAATCTTTTGCTTCAGGAAGCATGATCCAGTCATTGCCGTCAGTAATTACAAAAACAGAAAGTTCTATTCCTTTAAGGAACTGCTCAATAACAACCTTCTCCGATGCCTTGCCGAATTTCTTGTCAACAAGCATTTCGTGAATATGAGCAATAGCCTTCTCTACATCTGTCTCAATGATTACCCCTTTTCCTGCAGCCAATCCATCAGCCTTAATGACAAATGGGGGAGGTGTAGAACGGATAAACACCTCGGCTGCCTCTACCTCGTTTGAATTAAAAGTCCTATAAGTAGCTGTAGGTATATTGTGCCTCAACATGAAACTCTTGGCAAAATCCTTGCTGCCTTCCAGTTGAGC
>JAEYXG010000287.1 GCA_023428585.1 Bacteroidota bacterium | reverse complement strand
TAGTCATCTTTTATACGGTTACAAGATAGAGATTCAAAAGTGATCAATGTGAGACTTCTATAAGTTAACTTGAAACAACTTTTGAACAACATTGAACAACTTTTGAACTAAAATTTTTTAAGCGTATAGTTCTGTAAACACTTTCCTCAATATCTCGCTTTCGCGGAGAATCTCGAGGGTGATTGCTGCATGACCCTTGGTATAGCCGTTACCAACAATCATGGTAACATCACTTCCCACACCTTCAGCACCCAAAGCGGCTTTGGTAAAGCTGGTGGCCATGGAGAAGAAGTAAACCAGTCCGTCGTTCTTGGTACATAGAATGCTGGTCATCTCCGTATCGGGGATGTTCACATTATTGATGGTGATATCAGCCAGTTTGCCTTTGGTGATTTCTTCAATTTTCTCTAAAACCGGAACAGGATTGGTAGCATTGGCGGAGAATACATAGTCGCAGAAACCCAATTCCTGCAAACGCTTTGTACTTTTTTCACTGTGGGTGAGGCCGATAACCATACCTGTAACGCCTGCACGTTTTTTAGCTTCATAACAGCAAAGCATGCCTGATTTTCCACCGGCACCAATGATGAAGACAATATCACCCGGTTTAACCAGTTTGGCAGTCTGTGCAGGGGCACCTGCAACGTCCAATGCTGAAAGGGCAAGTTTCTCAGGCATATCGGCAGGTATTTTGGCATATATACCGCTCTCAAATAGAATGGCTTTTCCATCAATGTCAACCTGGTCAACATCCTTGCGAATCTCCTTGATCTTATCAATTCGCAGTGGGGTAAGAGAAAGTGATACAAGGGTTGCAATCTTATCGCCCACCTTAAGGTCGGTCTTTCCTTCCAGTGCCGGGCCTATCTTCTCCACAACACCCAGGAGCATACCACCTGATCCGGTAACGGGATTACGGTGTTTTCCTTGTTTGGCAACTATATCAAGCATGATCTCGGCGATCTTCTTTTCATCACCACCGGCCTGTTCTTCAATCTGTGTGAAACTGGCTGAGTCAACATTCAACGTCTTTACATCAATGAGTATCTCATTGTCGTAAATCTCATCCATATTGTTGTCAATCTTATTGGCAGGCTGTGGCAGAACTCCAAGTGGTTCAATTACCCTATGCACTCCGTATTTATTTCCTTTTTTCATAATTTGAATTCGATGTTTAAAATTTGATATTCTATTTTTATTGGCTGGTTTTTTTGCCTCCACCCCAAACCTTCTCGAGGAAAGCGAAGGAACCATTAACCCTCGTATGAAATATTAAAGCGGTTTCAATCCGAGTATCCGGCGTGCATCAGCAGGCGTTGCTATTTCGCGGCCAAGTTCCCTGGCCATGCGGACCACTTTCTCAACCAATGCGCCATTGGATGGAGCAAGCACTCCCTTCGACAGATAGACATTGTCTTCAAGGCCAACGCGTACGTTACCGCCATCAATGATAGCAGCCATGGCTAGTGGGAATTCAAACCGGCCTACTCCGGCAACGGTATAGGTTGCATCGTGCGGAAGGCTGTTGCGAAGGAATACAAAATCACGCAGTTCACCGGTGATGCCACCATTAACACCCATTACCAGGTCGAAATGCATAGGACTCTGGATGTAGCCTTTCTTGGCCAGGCGCAGTGCCATGTCGATCATACTCTTGTCGAACACCTCGAGTTCAGGCTTTATTCCCAGGCTTATCATGCGCTCGCCGAAATACTTGATAGTGTTTTCAGTATTGAAGAATACTTCATCCCCACCAAAATTCAGCGTTCCGCAATCAAGCGTTGCCATTTCAGGCTTCAGTTCTGTTGGCTGCAACCTTTCATCATCAGTCATTCCAACAGCGCCGCCGGTAGAAGGCTGGATGATAACATCGGGTATCACTTTCTTTATTGCTTCCATCACCACCCTGAAGCGTTCCTTGTCCTGAGTGGGGGTACCGTCATCATATCTAACATGCAGGTGAATAATACTGGCACCGGCATCATAAGCTGATTTAGCTTCGCGCACAAATTCCTCAATGGTGTAGGGTACCGCAGGATTGTGCTCTTTCAATACTTCTGCGCCACTGATGGCAGCAGTGATGATCATCTTTTCCATATTATCCTTTTTTTATGCGTTGACTATTTACGGGAACCACGCAAGTGCCGCTGGCCCTGCAAACCACTATAGGTTCAGCAAGATAATCGGCGGCTGAATCTGAAATATCAGGCCTAGGCACAATCACCTTGCGAGCTTCGAAGGTCATTTTGCGGGATGAATTTCCAATATTTGTAATCTCACCGGTAGCTTCAATGAAATCACCGGCATAAACAGGTGCCATGAACTCAACCATATCATAAGCTTTGAAGAGGCCTTCATCGCCATCATTCCTGATCAACAATTCAGTTGCAACATCACCAAAGAGCTGAAGCATTTTAGCCCCATCAACAAGATTTCCTCCATAATGAGCATCGTGTGAACTCATGCGAAGTCTGATAAGTACTTTTTCCATTTTATTTAAGATTTTATTTTGTATTGTATTGGGTGTCCAAATTAAGATATTGGCGAAACCAGGTCTCAGAGTATTCCGGGCGTTAGCGCAGTTAAGCTTCTGAGGTTCAAAAGTAAGGAGATTTTTGGAAGTCGCCAAATAAAGAAGGTGCTACCTGTTAATTACTTAACGGGTTAATTGCACCATTAACCAGGCAAACGGTGCCGGTTAATTAATGGCTGGTGAATCAGTTACTTCCTCCTTTATGCGATAGCCGCCAAGTTTGCCTGATAGCTTTATATTAAGCACCAGTCGCCTGAACCAAACGGCAATGATGGCAACAATGACCCTGGGCCATATAAGCCAGTGGAGAGTATATCCCAAGGTGAGAAATAATAGGGGGTCTTCAAGTTGGGAGTGTGATATGGCGATGTGATGATTCAATAAATCAGCATCTTCACCGGTCATGCGCTTTTTCTCCCGCTGATCGATCATAATGGCAGAACCATAGGCCAAGCCTACAATATTGGCTACTACCCACGAGAATGTTGTGCTTCGGGGTAATCCCATCAGTTTCATGAAGGGTGACAAAGGCTTTTCAAATATGCGTATCAAGCCAAACTCCTCCAGCATCTGCTGCAGGAAAAGCAGGATATTGACCAGAATGAATATTTTTAGAACGGTAACGCTAACCGAGCTGAACCATCCATAAACAGCATCAATAAAAGGAATTTGGATTGGATTATAAACTTTATCAATTCCCGAGTAACTACCCGGCATCACCATATTCAGGATTAATGCTACGGCTATACTGCCAACAATTCTGACAAGATTAATACCGATGGCCGATGAACCGGTGCGCTTCATAACGGCCGTTTCAATGATGAAACCATGTGAAACCAGACACATGGTGGCAAGTATGATTCCTTCACGCAGGGGTAGCTCCAGCATGGTAAGGATTGCCACTACCGAATATATGTTGGTGAATATGCTGGTGATGAGCACTATGGCCGATACACCCGGGAGTCCGAGGTGTTTGAACCATGGTCCGGCAACACCGGCAATGGCTGCCAGAATGCCGAAATAATCCATCAACATCACGGCAAAGGTAACGGGCACAGTGATCTTGATGAGCCACCAGGCGGTTTTTAGGCCTTTCGGTGC
>JAEYXG010000265.1 GCA_023428585.1 Bacteroidota bacterium | reverse complement strand
GGTGTGGATGTCGCATGGTGATACAATTCTTAAAAAACCTGACAATTTCAATATTATTGCCAGTACTGCCGATGTTGAGATTGCCGGTTTTCAAATTGCTGATGAGGAAACATGGGGAATTCAATTTCATCCTGAAGTTTATCATTCAACTGAAGGCGGTAAACTGCTCTCAAATTTTGTAGTTTCCATTTGTGGATGTTCAAAGCTATGGACCCCGGCAAGCTTTATTGAAACTACCATTAATGAGCTAAAACAAACCATTGGCAACGATAAAGTTGTGATGGGCCTATCAGGTGGTGTTGACTCGACGGTTGCTGCAGTTTTACTGCATAGGGCCATTGCCTCAAACCTGCATTGTATTTTTGTCAATAATGGATTATTACGTAAAAGCGAGTATGAGCAAGTGCTTGACTCCTATAAACACATGGGCCTGAATATTACCGGAGTTGATGCTACCAATGAATTTCTGAATGCTCTTGAAGGACTTACTGAACCTGAGGCAAAGCGTAAGGCTATCGGCAAGACTTTCATTGAGGTTTTTGATAAGGAAGCACATCGCATTACCAATGTGAAATGGTTAGGGCAAGGTACTATCTATCCTGATGTAATTGAATCCATTTCTGTCAACGGGCCTTCTGCAACCATTAAATCACATCATAATGTGGGTGGATTGCCTGATTTTATGAAGCTTAAGATAGTAGAGCCCCTGAAGAGCTTGTTTAAAGATGAAGTGAGGAGGGTAGGACTTGGATTGGGTATAAGTGAAAATATTCTTAATCGGCATCCCTTCCCGGGACCGGGATTAGGCATAAGGATATTGGGAGATATTACTCCGGCAAAAATAGCCATACTGCAGGAGGCTGACAGCATTTTCATTGAAGGGCTTAAAACAGCCGGTCTATATGAAAAAGTTTGGCAGGCAGCTGTTATATTGCTTCCGGTGAAATCAGTAGGAGTGATGGGCGATGAACGTACCTACGACAATGTAATTGCACTTAGAGCCGTTGGTTCAACAGATGGAATGACAGCCGATTGGTCACATCTGCCGTATGAATTCCTTGCCAAAGTGTCAAATGATATCATAAATAAGGTCAAGGGAGTAAATAGGGTTGTATACGATATAAGTTCAAAGCCGCCAGCTACCATCGAATGGGAATAGCAGGAAATAAGTTTTTAAAAATAGATTGTGACGTGAGAAGTATACTTGGAATTCTGATTTTTATCACACTTTCACTACAGTATTTGTCAGCGCAAACTGTATCCAAAAAAAGTGATATCATTGAAACATATAAGGGGGGGGCATATTATATGCACTTCGTTGTTGAAGGTGAAACTGTTCAATCGCTTGCGCAATTGTATGAAGTAACGAATGTTGAAATACTAAAAGCAAACCCTGAAATTTCTTCAGGGCTCCTGCCTAATAAAGTTATTCGTATTCCGGTTAAAACAGGTCATCAGGTCAAGATTGAAAAGAGTGAAGGCACTATTAAACAGGATCCTTCATTCACAAACCATATAATACAGCCTAAAGAGACCTGGTATGCTATTTCCAGAAAGTATTCCATTCCTGTAAAAGAGCTGCTTAGCGCTAATCCCGGTATTGATACCCTGCGTATTGGCATGACCGTGAAAATTCCTAAAGCAACGGAAACTGATAAAGTCAAGTTGAGCAATTATACAGAGCACATTGTCAAACCGCAGGAAACGCTTTATAGCTTGACAAAAAAATACAGCATTACGGTTGAGGAACTAATAAGGCTTAATCCGTCAGTTAAGGATGGATTGAAAGCAGGTCAGATTCTCATGGTTCCTGCCATTCAGGAAGGTAATGCTGAAGTAAAGGGAAACCAGGAAGAACCACTGAAAATTCATGTTAGGGATACGTCATTTATTGAACACACTGTTGCCAGGAAGGAAACCCTTTATAGCATTTCAAGGCAATATGGAGTGGATATCAATGACATAATTAAAGCAAATCCAACATATAATGGCAACCTCCGCAAGGGGGATATTTTAAGAATTCCATCTATTACCAAAAGAATAAGGTATGTTATGGAGCCCGATACTATTATAATGGGCCGTGCAATCAATAAGGCAGCTGTTGAACTTAAACCCGAACAACCGTGCCTGAAAAAAAGCCCATCAGGTTCAGAAGTCTATAATATAGCGCTACTTGTGCCCATGATGCTTGAACTTTCTGATAGTATCTCAGTAAGCAGTCCAAGTGGCTTGAAGGCTGCAGATGAGTATGTTTCATTTGATTTCATTCAATTCTACCAAGGAGTGATTATTGCTGCCGATTCAATGGCTTCACTTGGGATGAAGGTTAAAATCCATGTGTTTGATGCTGACCATGGCGATAATACATCAAAAACCAGAAGCCTGATTGCAAAGAGTGAATTGTTGGATATGGATTTAATAATTGGGCCATTTTTTGCTGAAAGCTTCGACTTGGTAGCAGAGTATGCCCTTGATCATAAAATTCCAATTATCAATCCCCTTTCCCGTAGATCAGAACTTACGCAGGGCAATGAATTCGTATTTAAACTTCAACCCTCCTCTTGGTCGCAATATATTGCTTTGGCAGAGTATATCAAGGCCAAACACAATGATCACAATATCATACTAGTTCGGCGGAATAAAGAAGAAAACAGTGGTATGGCAGAGGTAATCAAGACATCATTGAATGGTGATGGCATGAATACTACCGCTTTAAAGGAGGTGATCTATAGCATAAATGGATGGAGTGGAATTCAAAAGAGTTTTTCCAAATCAAAGCATAATCTTGTAATCATTACTACTAATGATAAGGCTGTTTTACCTGCTCTACTGCGCGACTTGTCGGAACAAGCTGTTAGCAATAACATCACAGTAGTTGGACTTCCGGAATGGGAAGAATTGGAACTTGACTATAACTATCTGATGATACTCAATACCCACTTCTTTAATCCTTGGTTTGTTGATTACAGCGATAAGAATGTAAAGCATTTCCTGCGGAATTTCCGTTCAAAATACATTGCTGAACCGGAAATTGAAAAATATGCATTCCTGGGGTATGATGCAACACTTTATTTCCTGCAAGCGCTGAATGATTATGGTAATGGCTTCAGTGATTGCCTCGAAAATACGAATTTTCATGGCCTAAGCAACAACTTTAAGTTTGTTAAAACAAACAATGGAGGTTATGAAAATCAAGGTGCAACAATCTTTAAATATGCCGACTATTCTAGAGTAAAACTCAATTGATCAATATGTAACATATTGATTAAGGTGCATGTTTATATGTCAAAAGATTCTCCAATTTAATTTTTTAGGGCAAAAAATTAGTCTATTTTTGCACATTCAAAATAGTAAAGTAACGCATTATGGAAAATAAACTCCAGGAACTAACTCAAAAGATATATTCGGAAGGAATTGAGAAAGCGAAAACTGACGCGGTATCTATTATTGAGGAAGCTCAGAAAACAGCTGATGATATTATCAGAAAGGCACAACAGGATGCTGCTGACCTGGTTAAGAAAGCTCATGACAATGCAACGGAAGTTAAGCGTAATGCTGAATCCGAAATAAGGATGGCTTCAAAGCAGGCAGCGAATAAGCTAAGGCAGCAGATTGTTGAGATGATTACCCTAAAGGCAATAGATGCCCCTGTTAAAGATACTCTTAAGGACAAGAAATTTGTAGGAACTCTGATTCAAAAAGTCATAGATAACCTAGGCACTAGTGGTACACTTGTTCTTCCAAAGGCTGATGAAGATACTATTGCTGACTATTTCAATGATCAGACAGTTGCTGAACTAAAGAAAAGCCTGCAGATTGACTATGACAGAAATATGAAGGCCGGGTTTAAAATTAGTCCGAAGGATGGTAATTACACCATCAGCTTCACTGATGAGGACTTTGCCAACTATTTCAAGGGCTTTATGCGCCCCAGAACTATTCAACTTCTTTTTGGTGAGTAATAATGGGACGTCACAATTATTATTTCCTGATAGCAGGGTTACCTGACCTTTCTATTGACCAGGGTAAGCTACAGTTTGGCAGTTCAGAGTTCAGAGAATATCTTAAATCACAATTGTTTAAGAAGGACTACCAATGCATTGAGTGGTTTTTTCTCCCTTATGATAACTCTAATCTATTGCAGATTCTTAATAAATCAGAGGGTGATTTAAACTCTTCAGCTATATATAGCCGTGAAGAACTGGAGCTGGCCATTGCAGAAGTGGCTACTCCCGATAAAATACTCACGGATGAGCAATCAAAGGTTCACCAATATATCAAGAAGTTCCTGGGCATTTATTTCAGTCAGGAAGAGCAGATGTCAGCAACAAAAG
>JAEYXG010000210.1 GCA_023428585.1 Bacteroidota bacterium | reverse complement strand
GGATTAAAGTTTGCCATAATGGTTAATTCCATGGAAGTGCAGAAGTGGCAATATGAATCCATTGAAGCTATTCTTAAAGAGCGGTATTCCAGTCCGGTACTAATTATAATGCCGGATAAGACATCCTTGAACAGACCTTCATTTTGGAGGCGAATGATAGAATATTCATGGCAATCAATTTTATTCAGAAAGTATTATCAATATCTATTCAAACCAAATGTCTTTGAAAGAAAAAACATCCATCCACTACTTGAAGGAATCCCTGTTGTAAACTGTAAGATCATTAAGAAGAAAGTTAGTGAGTATTTTTCTGAAGATGATATTGCTCTTATTCAATCCTACAAACCCGACTTTATACTAAAGTTTGGTTTTGGAATACTACGGGGCGGCATCTTAACATGCACACCAATGGGTATATGGTCATTTCATCATGGTGATGAACAAAAATACAGGGGTGTACCGCCTGCATTCTGGGAACTGTTCAACAGAGATCCCAAAAGTGGAGCGATACTACAGAGGCTTACTGAAAAACTTGATAGCGGGGTCATATTAAGGAAAGGTCATTTCAACACCATCAATCATTCATGGAAGACAAATCTTGAACAATCAATAAACCTCTCAAAAAGCTGGCCTGCTGATGTTTGCAGAGAGATTGTTTGTCAAAATACATTTCCTGACCAGATTGAAGGTGTTAGCACCAATGCACCAATATATTTAGTGCCGGGTAACACTACGTTTGTATATTTTCTCCTTAAGCAGTTTGTCAATAAGCTTAAGTTCCATTTTGACGAGATGTTCAAGGCCGAGATTTGGCAAACCGGATTAGTTAAGGCCAGGACTGCCGATATACTGAGTGGTTTGCAGTACATAATTGAGGATGATGATGTTGAATGGATTAAATCAAAGAACAATAATACTTATTATGCTGATGGTTTCGCTGTAAAAGTTAGTGAACGGATACTGCTACTTTTTGAGAACTACTCCTATAAAAACAGAAAAGGACATATCTCTGCAGTATGGTATAGTGAACGGAATAATATTTTTAGCAAACCGGTTACTGTTCTCAATGAGCCGTGGCATCTATCTTACCCATTTGTTCTGAGACATGAGGGGGATATTTATTGTATTCCTGAATGTAAAGAGCATAAGAGCATAGAACTATATAAACTCGACATTCAAGCCATGAAACTGGTTCATTGCAGAACGTTGATTGAAGGTTTGGAAGCGGTTGATCCAACATTGATATTTCATCAAAACCGTTGGTATCTTTTCTTTACATCCGGAAATGCAACCAATGTAGAGTTGCATATCTGGCATGCTGAAAAACTAGACGATAAATTTGAGCCTCATGTATTGAATCCGGTTAAATCAGACATCAGCAATTCAAGGCCTGCCGGATCACTTTTCTATCTGGATGGAAAACTGTACCGGCCTGCACAGGATGCTTCACGAACCTATGGTGGAAGAATCATTATTAATGAGATAAAAATTCTGTCAGAGGATTATTTTCTTGAGATGGCGGTAAGTGTATTAGAACCACCTGCTTCGTTCAGTGGCTTGCATAATCTTTCATTTGCAGGCGATTATATGTATTTCGATTGTAAGAAAACAGGTTTTTCTTCTGCTAATTTTATCTATCAGCTTAAGAGAAAAACAGGCCTCATCAAATAGTATATGCTGCGCAACCTCCTATCAACCACTGCTTCCAGACTTATTATTGCTATTATCAACTTATGCATAATATGGATTGCGGCAAGGTATCTGGGTGCTGAGGTCTTGGGGACCATCTCATTGATAATACTTGGCATAAGTATAATCCAATTGGTAACTGCCATATTGGCTGGCAGTTCATTGGTTTACCAAACATCAAGGCATTCACTGACTGAATTGATGACTATAGCCTGGATATGGATTGTGATTGCTGGAACCCCTGTCTGGCTTATACTAAAGTTTTTAAATCTTATTCCTGACGAATACTCAAGTGATGTGCTCCTATTGTCCTTCCTAGGAAGTTTGGTAACGGTAAATCAAAATGTATTTCTAGGTAAGGAAAAAATAAATCTTTTCAATGGTATGGCTATATTACAGTCAATCATTGTATTGGCAGCATTGCTCATTTTTGTATTTGCAGGTAACTATTATCAGACAGAAGCATACGTATATGCACAGTACATCAGTTTAAGCTTATTATCTATATTGGGATTCCTTATCAACTTACCTTTAATGCAAGGATTCAGAATACCACGATTGAAGATAATTGCCGAAGCTTTCAAGTATGGTGGCTATCTGCAGGCCGCTAGTATCATGCAGCTTTTCAATTACAGGTTAAGTTACTATTTGATTGAAAAATACTTCGACAGGGCCACTTTGGGTGTTTTCTCAGTAGGTGTGCAGATTGCCGAGAGTGTTTGGATCATCTCAAAAAGCATGGCGGTGCTACTATATTCGCGCCTTTCAAATAATCGTGAAAAGGAGTATTCCATCAATCTGACTTTAAATTTTATAAAGATTACCTGTGTTTTGACATTGCTGGCCATGGGTGCAATAGTTTTATTGCCTGAGAAACTGTTTGTAATGATTTTCCAGAGCGAGTTTGGTGATATTACACAGGTGGTTTCCAGCTTATCAATTGGAATACTGGCTGTTTCAGTGTCATTGATGTTCAGCCATTATTTCTCAGGAACCGGAAAACCAATACACAACACTATATCCTCGGGAATTGGATTGGTTTTCACAGTTGTCATGGGATTAACATTAATTCCTGCGTGGGGGTTGGTAGGAGCAGGGGTAACCGCATCCATTTCTTATTTGGGCAGTATGATTTATCAATTTTTTGTTTTCAAGCATGATACCGGAGTATTATAT
>JAEYXG010000181.1 GCA_023428585.1 Bacteroidota bacterium | reverse complement strand
AACCTGTGCTGTTGGTCAAAAAGAAAAAGAAAGAAGCCCTGGGCTTATATCCACTTTTGATAATACAGGAGACACACGCCCATGATAAACTGGAGAAATGGCTGATTGATAAACCCATATACTTACTTAGGAAGAGCCTAAAACGCTTTACTTTTCTTCAAAATGGAAATATACAGGCTTATATCTTGTATGGGTTTATTTTTATCGGCTTGACTATTTTATTGCCGGTAATAATTGACAAGATCATTGCCCTTGTTAATTTTTTAAATCAATTGTAGGATGGTTAGTTTAATACTGATTCTTATTGCAAGCTTTTTTATTATGGGCATTATTACCCGTACCAAGAGTATTGCATCTGGTCGTAAGGGCCCCGGAATCTTTCAACCCATGAAAGATATTTTAAGACTGTGGAAAAAGGGATCAATATATAGTAAAACAACAACTTTCATATTCCAGTTAGCGCCTACAATTTATTTATCTTCAGTATTGATGGCAATACTAATGATTCCGTTTGGAGAGGAGCCCGGCATAATCTCATTTAATGGTGACTTTGTAATGTTTGCTTATCTGCTGGGTATTGGCAAATTCATGATGATCATTTCATCTTTAGATACCGGAAGTAGCTTTGAAGGTATGGGCGCCAGTCGTGAAGCCTTGTTTTCCATGCTCGTAGAGCCTGCCTTTTTTATTTTAATGGGCTCTCTGGCTTTATTTACCGGGAATACTTCATTTCATTCTATTTTCAGTGCTCTGCATTATGGATCCTATGTATCTTATTTGCTCTCGGCATTGGTAACGTTCCTCTTTGTGCTTATTGCCATGATTGAAAATAGCCGAATGCCGGTTGATGACCCCAAAACCCATCTTGAACTAACGATGGTACATGAGGTTATGATTTTGGATAACAGCGGATTTGATTTAGGGTTAATCATGTATACCACCAATCTAAAATTTGCACTATACGGTGCAATTATAGCCAACTTCTTTATTGGTTCACTTCCTCTGTTTCTTTCCATTCCCCTGTTTTTTCTGATCCAAACAGGGTTTGCCGTGTCAGTGGGAATCCTTGAATCTTTTAATGCCAGGTTCCGAATGAGTCATAATCCTGAATTTATCTTCATGCTGACTTCGCTTTCCATATTGGTATTTTTTGGAGTGATATTAATTCTTGGGAAATTCTTTTAATTAAGTATTGATCATGACCGATATATTATTGATAGCAATGGCAATGACTTTACTTTATTTAAGTATTGCCAACCGTTTATATACATATCTGCGTATTCTTGTGTTTCAGGGCTTTATTCTATTTGGGACTACTTATCTTACTCTTACAGAGGTAAATACTCTTAATTTAATTCTGATATTAATTGAGACTATTGGTTTTAAAGCCATTGCTGTTCCCTGGTTTATGAACTATATAATTACCCGCAACAAGATAACCCGTGAAGCGGAACCCTATCTTCCAAACTTTATATCACTTATTATTGTGACTATTATTATTGTGGCAACCATTATACTCTCGGTTTCAATCAATGATGAAAACCTTGATAAAACGTATTTCGTGGTTGCTGTTTCTACCTTATTCACAGGGTTATACCTAATAGTATCACGAAAAAAGATCATTACCCATGTCATTGGATATTTGGTTATCGAGAACGGCGTATTCGTGCTCTCACTTGCTGTTGGTAACGAAATGCCTATGTTGGTGAATCTTGGTATTATGCTTGATATTTTTGCCAGTGTTTTGATACTGGGGGTGTTTTTTAATAAGATCGGTGATGTAATAAAAGATCCGGATGTGGATCTGTTGCGTAATCTTAAAGATTGATTAAATCATGATCAGCGTTTTTTTGATAGGAACATTATTTATAAGCGGTGGGCTCTTCTTTAACCGGAATAAAGTCATAAATTACTTATTAATAGTAGTATACATTGTATTGTTACTAGGATTGAATATTTATGGAATTCAATATCCCGGTTTTACGCAACTTCATTATTTTAAGGCAGATTCTCTTGGTTTATTAATGCTAATAGCAATTGGTGTTGTTAGTATTCCTGCATTTTATCATGGTTATCGGTATATTGCTTCCCATGATGAAACTCCTCATTCCAGAGGGCTTTTCTTTGCTGCAATGGTGCTTCTTGTTTCTGCCTGCAGTATGGCGTATATAACCAATCACATTGCAGTAACGTGGATCTTTGTTGAAATAACTACACTAAGTGCTTCTGCGCTCATTTATCATCACCGAAACATCCGTGCATTGGAGGGCGTTTGGAAGTACGTATTCCTTTGTGCCATAAGCATTACATTTATTTATGTTGGCATATTGTTTCTGAGCTTGTCATTTAAGCAGGCAGGCATTAATGACCTGTCTTTTGAGGTACTGTATAAACATAGTGATAAACTCAATCCTTTTTGGCTTAAACTTTCATTTCTATTCATATTTACCGGCTTTACTGCCAAGCTAGGATTGGTTCCAATGTACACCGCTGGAATTGATGCAAAAGATAAGGCACCCTCACCTGCAGGAGCCCTTCTGGCCAGTGTTTTAATGAACGTTGGTTTCGTGGGTATTTACAGAGTATATGCAATTGTTGCTCATACTCCTTTGAAGGCATGGGCTAATACTATCATTATTATTGCTGCCTTGCTTACAATTTTTGTTGCAGCAGTTTATATGACCAGAATTAAAAACATCAAACGTCTCTTTGCCTATTCGGGCATTGAGCATATGGGACTTGTGATGCTCGGATTGGCTGCCGGAGGTATTGGTGTTTATGCGGCAATCCTGCATATCATACTACACACTTTTGCTAAATCCAGTTTGTTTTTCCAATACAATTCAATTTATAGAATCTATCAGAGCAAGAGTGTGTATGATCTTGGCAATTATTTTAAATATTATAAAGCCGGTGCAATAGTTGTACTGATTGGTTTTTTCTCTGCCACTGCAATGCCTCCTTCCGGATTATTTGTAAGTGAATTCCTAATCTTCCAATCATTGTTTGAGTCACACCATATTGCCATCATGCTTTTTGTACTGTTGCTGCTAACTTTGATTATTTATGGTTTCGGCTCTAATGTGTTTAAGTTGTTATTCCTCCCTTCACTTACCATTAATGAAGATAAAGTTGTAAGAATAAGTGCATGGGAATCATTTTCTCAGTATGTATTGTTGGCGCTTTCCGTTTATCTGGCATACAATCCGCCGGCAATCCTGGTTTCATTGATCCAGGATGCTGTTAAACTTGTTCAGTAAGTGTTATGAAATATATTCCTTTAAGCAATTATCAGTCGATAGACTTAAACCTTATTCCGCAACTCGGCTATACCGAGTTTCGGGATGTAAATGTTGATTTACTGTTTGAAGCCCCTGAACGTCATTGTGTTAATTATTTTGGAGTCGAACTTGATGGCGAATTGCATTTGTTCAGCTGTATTGCAGATGATAATTCTCATGAAGTCAACGTCTCATCAACTGTTGTCAATCCTTCTGTTGAATACCATTCGCTTACTGCTTTAAATCACAACTTTGAGAATTTTGAGCGGGAAATAAGTGAGAATTTCGGTATTAAATATTCTGATCATCCTTGGTTAAAACCTCTTAGATATCCCAAAAACAGGTTTGACCAATCTTCCAGTATCGCTAACCATCCTTTTCTTCGTGCTTCAGGTGAAGAATTACATGAAGTGGGTGTGGGTCCTATTCATGCAGGTATTATCGAGCCCGGACATTTTCGTTTTATTGCCAATGGTGAGCAGATAATGCATCTTGAGATGCAGTTCGGTTACCAGCATCGGGGGATTGAGGAATTATTCCTGAAAAAGAAAAAACTGAATGAACTAACTACCCTTGCGGAGAATATTGCCGGAGATACTACCATTGGACATACCACTGCTTTTGTTAACCTTTGGGAAAATCTGAGCGGATATACTCCTGATTACTCACTGGATTTTTCGCGTACTGTAGCACTTGAACTTGAGCGAATTGCTATTCACACAGGTGATCTTGCAGCAGTCTGTGCCGACATAGCATATCAGCTTGGTAATTCAGTTTATGGCAGATTACGCACTCCAATAGTGAATTTCCTGCAGGAATGGGGTGGTAACAGATTGGCTAAAGGCCTCATCAGAGCCGGTGGGATAAATTTTCCCTTTACTCCTGAGCTTTCTAAGAGATTATTGGAAATTCTGAGAGATTATGAGGTTGATTTCAATGAAATGACGAAGAAGTTCTTTAAGCTACCAAGTGCCTTGTCGAGAATGGAAAAAACCGGCGTAGTCAAATATGAACAAGCTCTCGAAATTGGCACAGTCGGAAATTCTGCTAAGATGAGTGGTTTGATGCGTGATGTCCGCATTTCTCATCCTTTTAATCTTTATAAAACTACACTTCTACACACTCCTATCATTAAGCATCATGGTGATGTTTACTCACGTGTGCAGTTGCGTCGGGAAGAGATTTGGCAGTCAATCGGATATTTACGGACTCTTTTACAAAGTATTCCAGTTTCTTCAGTTCCTGCTAATTGGCAACTGGTTCCTGAACCCGGTAAATTTATTATTTCACTGGTTGAAGGTTGGCGTGGTGAAATCTGTCACTGCGCTATTACTGACTCAAATGGGAATCTTGAAATTTATAAAATCAAGGATCCTTCATTCCATAACTGGATGGCACTTGCTCAGGCTGTTAGAAATAATGACATTTCTGATTTCCCAATCTGTAATAAAAGTTTTAATCTTTCATACTGCGGATTTGATCTTTGATAAAACCTGAATTATTATGCTTGATAACTTTAAAATAATGTGGCATCAGGGTATGCAGTACATTCCTGACGTAACAACTGCAATAGTGCCTGGTATCTTTAGGGGAAGACCTGTTATTTCAAAAAAGAAGGTTGATGAGGCCGAGTTGCTTGAACTATGCCCCACTAAAGCCATATATATCACAACTGAAGGTTATGAAGAAGCTGAAAATAATGCTACTCCCGGTATTGTTGGCATTGATCTGGGTAAATGTACATTCTGCGGTGAATGTGCTTTGCGTTTCCCTGAGAAAATAAAATTCACCAAGGATTATAAAATATCATCAAATGATAGAAATAGATTGATCATCAATGAAGGTGATGATTCTCCCATTGTTATGAACAGTGAGTTGATAAGGAAGGAGATATACCGTCTGTTCGGCAGTTCGCTAAAGCTACGACAGGTATCAGCAGGAGGTGATAATAGTTGTGAATGGGAATTAAATGCGTCAAATAATGTTCAGTTTGATATGAGCCGTTTTGGAATTGACTTTGTTGCTTCACCCCGACATGCGGATGGTATAGTGATTACCGGGCCAATTTCAGAGAATATGGCTGAGCCATTGGAGATATGCTACAATGCAGTCCCTGATCCCAAAATCATTATTCTTGCAGGCACTGATGCAATTAGTGGTGGTATTTTTGCTGACAGCCCCGCTATAAACCGTGATTTCTTATCAAAATACCATATTGACCTTTATGTTCCGGGTAATCCGGTGCACCCATTAACATTCATCAATGGGGTACTTGACCTTTTGAGGAAAGTTTAACTACTTAGAATCCATCCATTTCGATGTCTTCACCATTGGAATTATTCTCTGTATTTGCCTTTCTCTTGAAATTATTGATCTGGTATTGAATACCTAGATATAACACCCGTGATTCGTGTGTTCTACGACTGTCAATAGTAAAACCATTACCATAAACAATGTTGTCAAACTTTCTAGAATTAAAGATATCTGTCAGGCGCAATGAAACCGACAATTTCTTTTTGAGCATGTCCTGCCTAAGTGATATATCAGCAAAGTACTGGTCCTTATGATATTCCTGAACAGATCTTCTGGGTGATCGGTAATTGCCAATTATCTGAAGTGATCCATCCTTCCAGGGATTGAATGTGAGGTTGGCCCTTGCGCTCCAAGTGAATCGGTCAGAACCTTCAATATTGTATTCCGGTATTGCAGTCATTAATGCTCTATAGAACGAGAGGTTGGCATTGGCTCTCATC
>JAEYXG010000105.1 GCA_023428585.1 Bacteroidota bacterium | reverse complement strand
GTGGTTAGCCACCCAGTCGAGTATGACATACATGCCCATATCATGAATTTTATCGACAAGGGTAATAAACTCATCCATTGTTCCATAAAGAGGATCAATTTCTAAATAATCCTTAATGCTATAATAGCTCCCAAGTGTTCCTTTTCGTTCAATTTCACCTATTGGTTGCAAGGGCATAAACCACAAAACACCGACGCCTAGTTGTTTTAATCTAGGCAGATGAGTTTCAAACTCTCTGAATGTTCCTGAAGGTGTGTATTGGCGTAAATTTATTTCGTAAATAGTCAGGTCTTTTGTCCATTCAAGGGGAAGGTTCTTTGGCATAAACAGTGTTATGGGTTATTAATTACATGAAATGTATTGATTATCTGGCTTTCCGTACTTTATAGTCCATATTGATCAGGAGGTCAGCCTTTTCCTTTAATGATTGCACTACCTGATGTTCACGCTCAAGAACCTGCATACGATAATCATTTTGAGGCTCTTTTCCTCTTACAACCTGAGCTTTTTTAGTTTCATGATAGGTAAGTTCAATAAAGATTCGAAGGTCAACACCTTCAGTTTTAATGGCATAGAGACCGTCAATTATAAGCATGTCTATACCTTTGAAATCAGTGGTAAGCTGATCAACCTGTTCTGTAACTAGATCAACGCATGGCATGGTGGATGGTTTGCTATTTCGAAAATCTTCAAGGTTTTTGTAAATAGTATCCCAGTCATATTCTGTGTAACCTACTGCTGTTTGGATGCCATGCTGTTTTCTCCATTCTGTGCGTTCAAGTGGTAATGTCAGATAGTAATTGTCAATGTGGATAGGTTTGCAGAAAATGCCTTCTTTACGGAGCAGTCGGGCAATGACATGAGTAAGTTCAGATTTGCCTGAACCAGATTCACCGGAAACAGCAATAATAAATTTATCTTTCTTATTCTCAATAATATAGGGCAATATTTCACGGGCTGCTGCCTCGTGCTTTTCATTAATCAATAATACATCACCTAGCATACTTCAATGGTTTAGAATTTTTAATTGTACTCACCTAGCGGGCTTATAATTCCCAGTTTATAAATTTAAGAAAATCTTGAAATCCCAACGATAAAACCATTAAAAATAGTAATATTCACTCGAAGGATCAAAGTCAAGAAAGAAATCGGCTGAGTTTTTAAGTGACTGAACTACTTTATGTTCCTGCTCAAGTATTTTCATGCGGAAATCGTCAATTTGCTCTTTGCCAGATTCTTTCTGAATAGTAAGTGTATCCTTGTAAGTGTTTTCAATAAAGACCTTGAGATTCACCTTCTCTACTTTTACAGCATACAAGCCGGCCAATATTAATAGATCAATATCCTTGAAATCAGTAATCAGCTGGTCTATTTGTCCGGTAAATAGATCAACGCAGGGCATAGTTGCCTTCTTCTCCATGAGAAATGCATCAACGTTACTATTGATGGTTTCCCAATCATATTCATCATAGCCAACACTCTCAATACCGTGCTCTTTTCTCCATTGTGTCCGTTCCAGGGGAGGTATCTTGTAGTAGCTGTCCATATACAGCATCTTCACTTTGATATTCTTCTCCTTTAGCATACGTCCAAGCATATGGGCGACTTCTGATTTACCGGTTTCCACTTCACCGGATATAGAGATCATGTACTTTCTTTTATATTCAGGCATCACCCTGTCGAGGATGATCTTAGCTGCCTTTTCGTGTCCTTTGTTCAGTAACAGTACTTCATTAAGCATTTTAGTAAGATTTTAGTTTATATCAACATTGTCATCGTGTATAGTCACAATATATTGCTTTCCACGGAAAGTAACCTTAAAACGAATACTCTTCCATATTTTTGGGAGCTTGGGATTGATATTCACTTCATTGCCATGGAAATTAAGTCCGGCATAAGAATGAAGAGCAATCAAAATAGTACCAGCCATAACACCAAGATGGATACCCTCAGCAGTTGTACCACCCTGTATATCATCAAAATCACTGTTCAAGGCATCCTTATAAAGTGTCCAGCTCAGTTCAGAATCACCAATACTATTGGCCAACTGGGCATGGACAACTCTGCTTAGGGTAGAACCATGAGAAGTGCGGGCGAGGTAATAATCCATATTTCTTTTAAGAAAATCAGGTTTTAACTTATATCCCATTGCCTCAATAATGTCTCTTACTTCTTTTTCTTCCAGAATATAGAAGATCATAAGCATATCAGCCTGTTTGGCTACTTTGTATTCGTCAGGAGATTTCCCTTCAGCTTTAAGGATACGGTCAAGACGATAGATATTGCCATATTTGGAGCGGTAATAATCCCAATCAAGCTCTTTCAGATCAAAATAGCCATCATACTGGGCAATAATTCCATCGGAAGAGATATCCAGGTTGAGTTTATGGGCGATATCATTCCATCGTTTCAACTCATCCTGAGAAACCAGATGATGTTTTAAATCAGCAGCTCCATCTATCATATTATAGATCTCAGCAGCTTTGTTAAAAGCCCATGCAGCCAGGATATTTGTATATGCATTATCTTTTAAGCCCCCTTGTTCAGCATCGTGATATTGCTCATGGAACTCGTCAGGTCCCATTACGCCGGGAATGCTATACCGGCCGGTGGTATCATTATAAACGGTTTTACTTTCCCAGAAGCGGCATATTTCATAAAACATTTCAGCACCATAATTTCTAAGGAAATTCAGATCACCGGTGGTGTTTACATACTGCCAAACATTATAGGCAACTGCCAGTGATACATGACGCTGCAAAGAGCTGTAATCATCGCCCCAATGTCCGGTCAATGGATTAAGGTGAACAACCTGGGTTTCTTCTCTACCATCGCTCCCACTCTGCCAAGGGAACATTGCTCCTTTATAACCGTGTTGTGCTGCATATTCCCTTGCCTTGGCAAGGCGGTTATACCGATACATCAGCGTTGCTTTGGCAGTATCGGGTAAGTGGTAGTTATAGAAAGGCAATATGAAGAGCTCATCCCAGAATATGTGTCCTCTATATGCTTCGCCGTGCAATCCGCGGGCTGTAAAACTGGCATCAATTGCATGATTGTGGGGTGATGCCGAGACCATTAAATGATACAAGTGAAGCCGTAATAATTTCTGATCCATACGACTACCATCAATAATAACGTCAATATCCTTCCAAAGCTTTTTCCAGGCATCTTCACTAACAGTTTCAACATCGCGATACCTGACAGGAATTGAAACAAGCTTGGTTGCTTCTTTAACCGGATTATCAACATCATCAGGTTTGGATGTATATATAGCAACAATCTTTTCAAGGATAATTGATTGCCCCTGAATGACATCATAGGAGAACTCCTGGAACGCTTTGCCTGGTGAAATATCAGTACGAGGTTCAATCGTCAACTCATGTTCTTCAAGAAATACACGATGTGAAGCAGCTTCTGCAATAGTGATCCCCGATTGTGTAGTTTCAACCGCAATGTGAATAATGTGGCCCTGGTGTCCCTCCTCACTTGGTTTTAGGTGTTTCTGATTTAATTGCTTATAGCGCTCCACCCCTTCATTGATAATCTCACCGTTTATTCCGGTGCGAATAGTAATTTGTGCACTATAACTCAGAGGAGTTATGGAGTATTGCAATGCAGCCAGGTGAGGATTGTCCATGGAAGCTAGTCTGTATGAGTCAATGGCTGTAACTCTGCCCAAAGAATCCTCTACAACTATTCGTCTGCTAAAAACACCGTTCCGGAAGTCAAGTGACTTATTGAACTCAAGAAACTTTACCTTGGAAAAATCAAAATATGGCTCATTATCAATTCTGAATGATACCGGTAACCAGTTGGGGGCATTTACAAAATCCTCATTCTCAACTATACGGTCGCCAACTTTTGACTCAAGCCTATTATAC
>JAEYXG010000085.1 GCA_023428585.1 Bacteroidota bacterium | reverse complement strand
TCATTGTATTCAATGTTTCAACAATCCATTAATAGTATTGGAATCAGGAGTTAATAGTTTTTTCGAGATGCCAAAGCGTGGTTTATTTATTAGCCTGGTAATGTTATCCATGGTATTATGTTCCTGTAAAGATAAGGAGCCTGACATACCTAGATGGGTGACCACACCATATACCATTGAAATTCCTCCCTACTTTCCTACACAGTTAAATATTCCTGATAACAATCCAATGACTGTGGAAGGGATTGCATTAGGCAGATTCCTGTTTTATGATGGCAGGTTATCAGGAAGAACCGAATATGATTCACTTATGAGCTGTGGAAGCTGCCATGTACAGGCTAATAATTTCAGGCCCGGCACAGGCAATCCAGCATTTCCTGAGGGAATGCCCATAGGAATAAAAGGGGTGCCAACCAGTCATGCGGCTTTACCCCTTGTAAACCTGGTTTGGAATCAGAACGGCTATACATGGAATGGCAGTGTTGCTGCATTGGCAGGCGCTTCATATACCGGCAGTATTGAGAGTATTGTACTTCACACAATAGTTCATCCAGCTGAACTGGCAGGTGATACAGCTCAAACAGTTGCCCTCATTCAAAGCATCGATGGGTACCCTGAACTGTTTTATAAAGCATTTGGATCAACTAAAGTAACAGCCAATAGAATTGCCATGGCTATTGCCCAGTTTGTAAGAACTTTAATCTCTGCCAATTCTCGTTTTGATAAGTATATGCGTGGAGATGTTCAATTGACAACGGAGGAGTTGGAGGGCTTTATTTTATTTACTACTGAAGAAGGTGCCGACTGTTTTCACTGCCATGGAAGCAGTGGAAATCCTATGTTTACCACTAACCTTTTTTACAATAATGGCAAGGATAGTGTATTTGACGGTTCTGATGACAGGTATTCCATCACAGCTAGTGTTGCAGACATCGGAGCATATAAAGCAACTACATTAAGGAATATCACCGCAGGTGGCCCATTTATGCATGATGGTCGTTTCAGGACTTTGGATGAGGTGGTCAATTTTTACTCTCATGAAGTTAAGATGTCAGAGCATATTAGTCCCCTGATGCATCATGTTGCCAATGGTGGAATTCAGTTAACTCCTATTGAAAAGAATAATCTGAAAGCATTTCTTCAATCATTGACAGATGAAGAATTCTTGAATAATCAACTATTTTCGGCACCTGATGTCTTTCCTGATGGAAAGGAATACATAGAGGTTAAAGGAAGATACTGATGATCATTGAAGAGGCCTCAACATCAAATGGCATGGAATTGCTATTTTTGAATAATGGAACGTATCCATTGGGCAGCCCGTTCTCTCTCACCTTCTAAAAGAGGCCCTTCCTTGTCTGCTACCAGGAATCCTTCGCAGCTCACAATTTTAGCTCCTTTTTTTTTCAATATCCTTGAAATTGTTGCAGTGGCGTAACCCCCTCTGTTCACTAGCCAGCGAAGGAATTTGCTCTTGATTGTGTCAATATCAATACGTGTGTCGAATACAATGACCTTTTTGTTGTTCACACTCTCAGAGGTTACCTTCCCAAGGAATTCGAGCATTGGTTTGCTGGCACTGAATGCCTGGGTTGGAGAGCCAATAAGCATGTATTCTGCTTTCACAAGTAATTCAAAGTCGGCTTCATTTACATTCATCTCCCGCACATCAAAGCCAATGGTTTTCACCTCATCAGCCATAGAATGCCCTATCTGTGCTGTATTCCCGAAAAGTGAATCATAAACCAATACTATCATGGCGTTGTGTTTTATATCTGATGTAAAGCGGATTGAAAGTACTAAATTTATGTAGACGAATTGTCTTATCTCTTCCCAATCATGGTAATTAGTTCCAGATCGAAAGTAAGACCCGCATATGCATTGATCTTCCAGGCCCTGTTAGTAGGGATGGCAGTACCTGCAACCAACACATCACCAACATTGAAACCATCCTTCAAGACCTCATATTCAGCAATATTGGCGCCTAAATTAAGGTGAAGCACGTCAAACAACTTAAAATTTGGACCAATATAGAAGTTCTTGAACAAGTTATTCCCACCAAAACCGAGGAAAAATCCCATATCGTATGTCAAAGTGCCGTTTGGCTTGGTAAGATCCATTATCATGAAGCTTGCTCCTGTAACGTAATCAAATTCCACATTGCTGGAATTCTTATTGTTGATGACATATACCGAAGGATTATTCACATCTTTGGGCGCCAATATATAATCAGGAGTCCTGTAATTTTTCAATGCAAACCCCTGAACAACCCTGGTTTTCTTCTTCCTGTTGGTTACTGTAGTATATCTTGATTCACAGTCCTTTACCTTGAGTTCGGAATATTTTAATTGCTCACTGGTTTTAATGAGCATCTTTTCTTTCTCCAATAAATTCATCTGTAGGGTATCAATACGGTTTTCAGCCCGCTCTTTTCCCTGAATTATCTTTTGCATCTCAGAAACTCGCGACATAATGTCGCGATTCTTGTCGTCAAGATTCTCTTTCAAAAGGTTGATCTCACGATCCTTTCCTTCTAGCTTTGAATCGCGTGAATCAATCTGCCCTTCAAGTTTAACCTTGTCTAATATTGTACTGTTGATTGCTTCACGATAAATAATCTCTTTTTCCTGAAAAAGAATCTCTTTTTCACGTTGTATACGCAGCTGTTCTTCAAGATTGCGATTCTTATTCTCAAGTTCGGCTGATAACGCAAGTACTTGTTGCTTTTGGTTATTCAGTTGGTCCTTTAAAATATTCAAACTATCCATTAAATTCATAACGGCAGAGTCTGAAATACTTTGTGCTGCAACATTTTGACCTTTAAAGAGAAGAATAAGGATTAATAGAGGAAATAAGACCTTTCGTGGTTCGATTGATTGAAAAATTGGCATCTTTAACTGTATAAATAAGTTGTGCAAAATTAACAGGCTTTTGGAATTTTTTTAATTTCTGCCGATTATTTAACGTATGCACTCTTTTTAAATTATACATTATGAATCTTCAATTTAGAGCTGATCTTTTAGATTTCACGATCTTCGAACCACTCTCTGCCATGATAGAAGAACACTTTTGATGGGTTGGCATGCATTATATCCTGAAAATTTCATTTAATTTGCAGATATTATAAAATACGCCATGTCAACATTTAAAAAAGTATCTATTGTCCGCTATAATCTTCTTGGAGCACAGGATGAAAACAATGAAGGAGTAGTTATTAACGAGGTTTTCTATGATGAGCAAGGAAACGAAACAGAACATCTCAACTATAATTCCGACGGAGAGCTGGAGGAACACATCAAGCTTGAATTGGTTAATGGTCTTCCGGTAGATGAACGATTGGAAATGAATGGTGAACTAACGGAACATGCCACCCGCACGTTTGATGAAAATGGAAGGCTCCTCACTGAAACAAGACAATATTTGGAAGGAGGTACTGATACTACTTACTTTGAATATGAAGGTGACCGACTGGTATCACGGCTGGTAGTTGATAGCGATGGGGATGAAGGCGAGAAGCAAACATGGGAATATGAGGATAACCGCTTAATTCGTGAAGTTCATTACAATATATTCGGTAATGTTGAGCTGGAAAGAGTGCCTGAATATGATGAGAATGGAATGTTGACTGACATTACTGAAACATCCTACAGGGAAGAGCAGCCTGAAAAGACTATTACCATTTATGATGAGAATGGCCGTATGACTACCGAGAAGCACTATGATTCAAAAGAAAGACTGGTAGCCAGAACTACTGTGCAATATAATGAGAATGGAAAACCTGTAAGGTTTGAAGAAGAGAATGTAAGAGGTAAAAAGACCACCATTCTTAATTATGATGATGCGGGGAATAATATTACACAAGAAGAAATTGACCAGAACGGTCAGAGAATTAGCCTTGTAGAAAGAGCATTCAACGAATCAGGTAATGTTCTGTCAGTTGAAGTTGTTATGGAACCAACACTCTATAATGCCGGAAATCATTATCGACTGGAGTACAAGTATGAATAGATGGCATTTGATATAGACCACCGGCTATTGTCAAAATGCGTTTAATTAAAATTTGCCATGGGCAAAATTGGCTGTCTTAACCTTTTGTTTTCTTGAAGCGCTGTTTGTTATCCGAGGTCATCTTTTCACACGCATACTGGAATATCAGTCGCGGAGCCGTATCCTTGTATTTCATCAAATACATCTCAACCCTCTCGGGAAATAGTTTCCAGGCTTCACGCAGGAACCAACCTACTCCCTGATGGACTTCGCGTTCCGAATCCTTCATAAGAGGATCAATTATGGCAAGCAGTTCATCTAAAGGCGCACTTTTAAGCGATTTAATGAAAGTAACAGGAACACATCGGCGCTGAAATTTGAATTCAGAAGATATCCAAGGTTTGAAATCGCTGATGGTAACGGCATTTTGTGACACGAACAACGGCAATATTAACATTCCAAGTGTGTCGGCATGTGCCCAATTGTTTATTCCAATTTCAAACAATGATTCTACTTTATAAAATGTTGCTTTGTCGAACTTCTTCTTCATCTGCAACAACATGACAAGCACAAATGATGTTTCCTCGTATTTGCCACTTTTCATCAGTAATGGTGCTGTTTCAAAGATCAAATCGAAAGTGATTATATCCCTTTCGATCAATTCCTTTTTTTTGGCATCCATCAAAGCCTGGGTTAATCCCCATGCATCATAGCCACCTTTGAAATAGCGACTGTATTTTTTCACCATTGCTTCATCAGCATTGTCAATGCAGTATTTTCTGAGCTCATTGAAAAGCTCATTTGCGGTTAGATTCATCGTTGTGAGATTTATCAAGTAAAATTAGTGAATCTTTTTGCCTTTGGATGTGATGACTTTTAAAAAGTAACCATGAATGAGAACCATTATGATTACCGAATAATTTGGAAACAATAGGGATTCATTTTAGTCAACTCCAGTACAACTCCAGTACAGGTCCAGTGCAACTCCAGTAATTATCAAGATTTACTGGAGTTGCACTGGAGTTACACTGGAGTTGCACTGGACCTGATAAAAATAATGCATTACTCGAATATCGATTATTTCAGAAGAAAAATGGATTGATGAGGACATACTATCATAGCATGACATCAATATTCATTTTGTCAGTCAGAAACCAGGAATATCCAAAAATGGAATATAACCCAACAGTGTGAGTTCAGGAAATAGTGAAATACAGGGAATTATTAAATATAATGGTGATGCTGCTTTTACTTTTTAACCTTGCCAGTTTTCTTCTTATTGTTGGTCTTCTCTTCACGCTTTTTTTTATTGCGTGGAAGTTCTGCATACAAGCTTTCAGTCTCAGTTTCAGTTAAAACACTAATGAACTTCCCATCCTTATAGATCATCCCTTTCATAATAATGAGTTTTGTTTGTATTTGACTAAGTGTTCATGTAGAATAAAAAAACAGTATTCAAAGTTGTAAAAAGCTTCCCGGCTCTTATAAGAAGATACTGGTTAAAATGCTTTATCCTACAAGTATCATGTAACAAAAATAACAATAAATTAAATATAAGCAAGACTTTACACGAAAAAAACAAGTTAAAGAAAATGAATATCTGTAAATCAATTTAATCAGTGGTGTGTTAGTATTTGGAGATTAAGTACTTAACATTATTAACAACAAAAAATCAACGAAAATGAAAAAGCTAATTTCACTAATTATTTTACTTACAGTATCGGCATTTATCACTTATGGGGTAATAGCCCAGACAGAGACTGAGATCAAACAGAAAGTTGAGAAGTTGAACAAGGAGATGGCTGATGCAATGATAGCAGGAGACCATGATAAGAATCTGGCATTTTATACCAACGATGTGATTTCTTTGCCAAGTTACGACAAGATGATGGTTGGGAAAATGGAGATCAAGAACGCAATGGAGAAAATGAAAAGCTCAGGTTGGAAAGTAAAGAGTTGCAATTTTGAGACTGTTTCATTGGAAACCAATGGAAACATCGTAACAGAAATTGGCAAATACAGGATGGAAATGGCCAAGGAAGGAATGGCTATGCCTATGAAGGATGAGGGAAAATACATTACACGCTGGGAAAAACAGTCGGACGGTTCATTGAAGATCAAGACTGAAATGTGGAATTCCGATATCAATCCATGGGAGGAGATGAGCGCAATGAAGGAAAAGCAAGGAAAGTCTATGATGGGTGAGACAAAGGATAAAGAATACTAAAAATGTTTAAACAGAAAACAGTTTATTGATAATGTATGGAAGATCATAGCCTATGCTATGATCTTCTTTTTTGAGTGTTTCTTAATTGTCTCGAGCAGTGTTTCTTTCTTGGCAGGTTTGCTTAAATAATCAATGCATCCACATTCAAGGGCTTTCTCCCTATCGTCTGATAATGCAAATGCGGTTAAGGCAACTATTGGAATATCACTTTTCTTTTTAAGGATTTGACGGGTTGCTTCCAGGCCATCCATAATCGGCATTTTGATATCCATTAAAACCAGCGAGATATCAGGATGCTCCATGCAAATCTGAATGGCTTCCTCCCCATTGTATGCCCTGAAAAGTTTAATGTTATATTTCGAAAGCATTCTGTTAAGGTATATGAAGCTTATCTCATCGTCTTCAGCAATTAGTATTTTAAGATCACTGAGAATACTTTCATGTTCATCAGATAAACTGTTAGATGCTTTCCTTTGAACATGAATTTTCTTGTAAGGGATTGTGAATCTGAAGGTAGTTCCACTGCCTACTTTTGATTCGAGGGAGATGTCGCCACCCATCATTTCAATATAAGCCTTGGCAATTGAAAGCCCTAAACCTGAACCTTCATAATCACGGGCTATTGAAGTGTCAGCCTGAACAAATCGTTCAAAGATCCGCTCCATGTGATTATGAGGTATTCCTATACCTGTATCGGTAATCTTGAATGCCAGTTTGTCATCAAATAAATGTGCGCCGAAGGTTACAGATCCGGATTTCGTAAACTTGATTGCATTCTTGATCAGGTTAATTAGTACTGATTGTAATTTTGTATTGTCCGTTTTAACATTCTTACAATCCTCGTCCAGCAGTGATGAAATGGATAATTGAAGTTCTTTAACTTCAGCCTCGGGTCTAAAGAAATTATACAATCCTTGAAGTACCTGATTGATATCTACTGTGGATTCATTTAACGTGCTTTGCCCTGATTCTATTTTTGAAATATCAATTATATCGTTAATAGTACTGAGTAGCCTTTGACTGCTGGTTTTTACAATTCGAATATATTCATCAAACTGGTCACTGGTCAGCCCTGGTTGTTGTAATAAATCCATAAAACCAAGAATGCCGTTCATGGGAGTGCGTATTTCATGGCTCATATTTGCCAGGAATGCTGTTTTTAGGTGGTCACTCTCTTCTGCCTTCAACTTGGCAGCTACGAGTTCTGAATGCGTTTCCTTTTGCTCTGATATATCCTCATAAACCATAACATAATGACGAATCTCACTTTCGTCGTCCAAAATGGGGGAAACAACTATTTTAGCCCAAATGCTTCCGCCATCTTTCCTGCGATCCTCAAATTCACCTGTCCATATTTCTCCTGCGCTGATTACATTCCACACTTCTGACTCCAATGATTGATATCTATCACTGGTATGCAATATTTTATTGATATTAATATTGATTTCATCAGGATTGTAACCCGTAAGCTCGGTCATTCTTGAATTTACAAATTCAACAGCGCCCTCTGGATCAATGATTACTATACCTATTGGACTTTGCTCTATTGATTGGATAAGCAATTTTACCTGCTGTTTGGCTTTCTTCTTTTCAGTCACATCGTGTACTATGGAATGCAAGAAAGTCTTACCTGAAATGACTATTCTACTGCTGAATACTTCAACATCACATATTGATCCATCCTTTTTCCGATGTTTAAATTCAAAGTGAACCTTCTGCCTTTCTATTACCTTCTGTATTTCATCTTTTATCCTTGATTCCTGAATTATGTTGATACGGCCGATATTCAGCCCTATCAGTTCTTCACGTTCATAACCATAGAATAAAGCGGCTGCTTCATTTGCATCAGCAATGTCATAAGTTTGGGCATCAATGAGTAATTTAACGGCTGAATGATCTTCAAATAGCTTCCTGAATTTCAATTCACTGTCCTGAAGTGCATCCTGGGCAATCTTTATGTCAGTAATATCATTTGCAAGCACATGACGGGCAATCCGCTTGTTATACATTACCTCATGTGACTTTATGCTTACATATATCGTTTCGCCATTTTTCTTCAGGTGCCTCCATATCCCGGCATTATTATATGGTTTAACTGTTTTGGAAACATCATCAATAAGTTTGTCTATATCATCTTTTGGTCGGATATCCTTAATAGTCATTGAGAGGAATTCATTCCTGGTATAACCATAATGCAATACAGCCGCTTCATTTACCTCAAGGAACTGTAGTGTATTGATATCATATATCCACATTGGCTGTGGACTATCCTCAAACATTCGGTAGTATTTCTCTTCACTCTCAATGAGAGCTTCTTCTCTTCTACGTTCATCAGTTTGATTACGTAAAATCAAGACTGCCCCTATAATTTTTGATGACTCATCTTTGATAGGTGCTATACTATCTGAAACCGGAATTCTATTACCGTTACGTGAAATAAGTATGGTTTTACTGCCAACTGAAATCACTTCGCCATCTTTTATTACTTGTGTGATGGGATTTTCGAGTGCATGGCCGGTCGTTTCATCAATTATGTTGAGTATTTCAAAAAGTTTTTTATTTATTACTTCTGCCTCCTGAAAGCCGGTTAGTTGCTCGGCTTCTTTATTCATTAAGGTAATATTACCTGAAAGATCTGTAATGAACACCGCATCACCAATGCTATACAGAGTGGTTCTAAACTCTTTTTGCGATTTCAAAAGCGATTTATAAATATTCCTTTGACGCAAAGAATAAAAGAAGGATAATACTGTTATCGCCACTAGGAGTACCATGATAGAGAGGAGAAAAATCAACATTGCCTGTTGATTGAAAGTCCTGAACAATTCACTTTGGTCAGTTTTAGAGAAAAGAATCCAGGGAGTTCCCGGGATTTCTTTCATATAGGCTAGCACATTCTTTCCACGATTATCTTTACTCTGGAAGGTGTCGTACCCTTCGGTTAACGGATATTCTATAAGATCACTCAATGCATACTTGTGACCCTGTTCAGTGAAATCATTTATCTCCTTAATTCTCTTGTATAAAATGACAGCACTGTCACTTTTCTGATAGAGCAGAAATGTTTGAGTCGTTTCTTCATAAACAGCCACAAATGATAAGAGTGGAAATAGAAAAGTTTCAGGATTTATTCTGAATCTGATGTAAAGAATCTCATTTGAAAGGCTGGTGTATAGCGGGCATATCAAATCAAAATGTGGTATGGAGTCGTTTGTGTAATAGATACCGGTTGAGATAATATCGTCATCACGGGTTGATTCCGGCTGATAGCCGTTTGTAATTTTTTCAAAACTTGAGGAATCACCAGCGGTTGAACAGATCAGTTTCCCATCTGAATTGGTGATGACAATTTCATTGTAACCATGTTCAGATTTGAGATCATATAAATGTACTGATAGGATTTTGAAGCTATTGCTATCGTTGACTGTTATGGCTTTAGTTACCGTTGAAAGCAAGATAGGATTCTGGGATATTACTTTTGCATCATTGATCTCATCTTTGTACCATTCCTCAATTTGTCTGATTTTTAGTTGATTGATTGATTTAATATCACGGGCAATCTCAACTGTAGCAGCTTCTTTTCTATATTGATAAAAGAGAATGCCGGCAACTGAAGTGAGAAATACAAGAATAAGAGCAATTATAATGATGGAATTCCAATGTCTGTTTCTGGTAGTAGCCATCTAACGAAGGAGATTGAGTAGTTTTGGATTAATTCTCTAGCAGTGTCTTTAAATTGCTTAATCCTTGTTCAAGATCCGGACCAAGCATTTCTTCCATATTCATAAACAACATCATGATGTTAACAGGGTATTTCATCTTTCCTGTATATCCCCATTTTACTTTTGTTACTGAATCACCAAAGCTTTCAGTTATAAGGTAAGTGTTTCCGCGGTCTTCAAAAGGTTCAACAAATCTTATTTCATAGTCAATCCTATTACCCTCTTCAATCTTAATTATTTCCTGTTCGCCTTTACCCACATCTTCTTTATTACTTTCCCAGGCGGAAACAAAGCCAACAGTCCCATCGGTTCCCCTGAATTCACTCTTCATTTCAGGGTCCATTGATGCCCATACGCTATAGTTTTCCTGGTTTTTTAGATATTTAATATATTCAAATACCTCTGTTTTAGGTAAGTTTATTGTGATTTCCCGTTCTATTAAATATTCTTTCCTTATAAATAATGCAGTTACCAGCATCAGTATAATGATTGAAGCTAGCCCCAGCAATATCCATTTGATTATTTTCATTGCAATAGAATTTGCGATTTTGATGGTGTAAAGTTATAAAAATCATGATATCATTTGCGAAAGAAAGGTTATTTTGTATTTTTGTTAAGGTCTATTAATCACATAATTAGTAGATATCAGGCTTAATTCAGGATTTTTCATTACATAAAATGCTGATACATTATTAACTTACCTATACTGATTCTTTAAATGAGATTTGCAGTTATATTTCTTTTTCTTCTAAGTTGCACAACGGTATTGTCGCAAACACGTATTATTAAGGATGTTGTTTGTGAAACGATTGATACGGCAGATATTCTTGTGCGTAATGAACTGTTTTTTAAAGCATACCATGAGAGCATGCTTAATCTGGATGAATGTATAGGCAAGTTATCAGAGGCTGACAGTCTGACACTTAAACAAATCCCACTGCCGATAAGCATTAAGGATGAGTTTGTAGTGGCATTGGCTCTTTTTCCTGATATCAGGGATAAAAATTTAAAATTCAAATACAAAAAGATAAGGGGGACCATGAATGCCAGGCCTGATTTTTTTAATATCATTAGGAGTAAGTCCAACAGAAAGTATATTGTGCTGATTAATAATAATAAGGGAAGGTACAAAGGGATTCCTCTTGAGGACTTGACACCTGGTGCACGTTTGGGATGGTATGGCCACGAAATTGCTCACTTGCAATCATATCAAATGATGAGTAATGTACAAATGATCCTTTTCACAATAAGGTATCTTACATCCGTCAAATATGTAAAGAAGGCAGAGAGGTTCACTGATTTCTTAGCTATTGAGCGAGGACTTGTTTTCCAGATTTATGAAAGTGGGAAATATCTTGCTAAATACGGAAATGTAACCAAGGCCTATAAGAAGATGAATGTATTCAACTCTCTTACCCTGGATGAATATATATGCCTATGGCATATGCTTGGTTTTAGGAATTTCATCAATGATGAGTGTAAGTAATTCTCAAAGAAATACAAAATAAAAGGATCCCTTTATAAAGGGATCCTTTTAGGAGTAATACAAAAATTAGGGCATTATGGGAGAACTAGGGTAATAGGGTCAAGAGATGTTGTTTCGCCATTAACCACCGGTACGTCAACAATAGTTTGAGTAACATAAGGGTCAACTTCCAATTGTGATGAAAACTCTACGCTATAGGTACCTTCTGCCAGTCCACTGATTTTGAAATATCCAAGTTCATCGGGTATAGCCATAAATGTTTCTTCTCCTGATGTAACGGTGACCAGTGGAAGCGCTTCAGCAGGATAAACAAAGCCCTCAATAGCGCCACTTGATGGTTCAGAATACATTCTGATGACCGGTTTAAGCATGTATTTGCCATTTCCTGTTTTATGAACAGACTGTGCGGCATCAAAGTCAAGCCAGAACCTGTAAGTGTATCCACCCATCAGTTCCTGATGTACATTGAGCTTTAGCCCTGAAGTTGAGCCTGATGGAACAGTAAGTGGAAATGTAATGCCATCAACTACAATTGAGTTTTCGCTTCCAAGTACCAGTCGTACTTGTGAGAGGATGCCATCAGGCATTTCTACTGTTCCCAATAACACATCTAATCCATTGCTGAATTCCAGCAGGTTATAAACGCCGGGATTATCAAGTGGAACCGTAATCCATCCATCGGTTTCATTATGCAATTGTACTTCCTGAATATCTACGTTTACGGCGTCAAACAATGCCGGGGCATCGGTAAGCATCAGTTGTACGGTTGCCTTGCCTGACTTGCTGTCGTTATCATTGCTCTTGTCACAGGATGTGAAAATGAATGCTGTTAAAATTGCTAAAGTGGTTAAGACCACACTTTTCATCTTTTTCATGTCAGTATAAATTAGTTTTGACTGATAATATCCAAAATTTGTACCATAAACGCTGTTGAAGTTTGATTTATCACCCATTGAAGGCCGCTATATAGCAAACGTATTGATATTGAAAAGGATATAATGATGGCTATAAGTATACTACTTGCTTTTCAAGAATGTGGAGTCCGTTTATTTCTGAGAACAAAGTGAGGCATTAAATCCTCAATTGGCTGATGCAATTTGGTCATGTCTGGTTCTCAACAACGTCAGAAAGTTTGACTATGGATTTTTTCTTCCAACGGCCAGTACGGTAATAAATAAACGAAAGAATCATTCCCATTAACCAGGCAATGGGAATAGCCCACCATATTCCTATTGCTCCAAAATGTTTTGAGAGTATTGCCGCCAAGGGGATCCTTATCAACCAGAGAGAAAGAAGAGTAATGAACATGGGTATCAGGGTATCACCGGCACCCCGCATAACACCACCAATTACAAACATACTGGAGAAGACGATATAGAAACTGCCAACAATCATCAGATACTCACCGCCAATACGAATTACGGCTTCATCGCTGACAAAGAGTGCCATAAGCTGATGTCTGAAAATTATTATGAGGACAGAAGTGGCGAGTGCTGTCCAGGTCGACATATTGAGAGTAGCTTTCAAGCCAAGTTTAACCCGTTGCATTTTCCTCGCACCTATATTTTGGCCAACGTAAGTAGAGAGAGCAGTTCCAAAATTCATAGCAGGCAAAGCCGCCATGTTATCTATTCTGCCTGCCACACTATAAGCTGCAATAACATTGGTGCCATAATCATTCACAATGCGCAGCAGTGCAATCATTCCTATGGATACAAATGTTTGTTGAAAGCCGGTTGGCAAGCCAATTCTCACACTTGCCCTGAAGATTTCCTTATCCCAATAAAGTTTGCGCCAAGACAGATTGATGATTGGATGTGTTTTATTAAGATAGACCACGGTGGTAATAAATGCACCGGCTTGTGCTATCACAGTAGCAATAGCTGCACCTTCAATACCCCATTTGAAGACTATTACGAAAAGTATGTCGAAGAAAACATTGGCAATGGTTGAAATGATAAGGAAGTACAATGGTGTTTTACTGTCGCCCAATCCACGAAGAATTGAGCTAGTGCCATTGAATCCAAAAAAGAAAACAGCACCGGTAAGATATACGCTTATGTATGTAGAAGCATGGGGAATTAGCTCTTCAGGTAATTTAATCATGCGAAATATTGATTCGCTAAAGGCTATGCCAACCACAGAAACGGTTAATGAGGCGAAAAATAGAAAAATATAAAGGGTATCAATGGTTTTACGGATCTTATCAAAATCCTTGGCTCCAAAATACTGGGCTATTAAAATGGTACTTCCCGTTGCAATTCCAATAATAAAGGATATCAGAAGAAAGATCAACGGAAAGCTGGCACCTACTGCAGCCAGGGCTTCTTTACCCAAGAATTTACCCACAATAATGCTATCGGTGATATTATATACCTGCTGGAAAACATTGCCAATGAGCATGGGTGTAGCAAAGCTGAAAATGAGTTTTGCCGGTTTCCCTTCGGTTAGATCTTGCATCCCGGGTATGGTAGTTATTCAGTAATGAGGTTACTGTTCTTTTGCTGCTTCACCAACTCTTTGGTTGATAGCAGTCCGCAAGCGGCTTCAATATCCTGACCTCTGGAGGCCCGTAAAGTAGTTACGATGCCTTTCGCATTCAATGCTTTTTGAAAATCAAGTATGGTTTCTTCGCTGCTTGATTCAAGCGGTGTACCGGGTATGGAATGAAAGCGGATAAGGTTAATTCGGCAGTTGACTTTATTAAGAAGCCTTGCCAGTTCATTTACATGCCGTCGGGTGTCATTGACATCCTTAAACATGATATATTCTATTGATACGCGCCTGTATTTGCCAATATCGTATTTCGTAATGGTGTCAACAACATCCTTGATTGGATATACATTTTGAATAGGCATCAACTTGCGGCGCTCATCCTCGAATGGGGTATGGAGGCTCACAGCCAGATTGCATTTGCTCTCTTCGAGGAAAACCTTCATGGCAGGAATAATGCCAATAGTACTTACAGTTACTTTACGAACGCTAATTGCAAAACCATATTCGGCTGTTAGTATGGCAGAGCTTTTCATTACCGAATGAAGATTATCAAAAGGCTCACCCATACCCATAAACACTATATTGGTGACCAAAGGCCTTTCAGGAATGCTGCGAAGTTGGTTGAGAATTTCACCCGGGCTTAACTGACCTTGAAAACCCTGTTTCCCTGTCATGCAGAACAAGCATCCCATCTTGCATCCCACCTGCGATGAAACACATAGGGTATGGCGCTTTCCATCAGGAATATAGGCAGCTTCAATGAACTTTCCGTTGCCGGCATTAAAAAGGTATTTTTTGGTGCCATCAATGGATTCCTTAACCGATACGGGTGGGTTAATACCCAAGCTGTAATGCTCACTTATGAGAGCCCGCGTCTTTTTTGAGATGTTGGTCATCTGGTCAAAGGAATCAACATCTGTTTTGTAGAGCCAATAAGCCAACTGCCCACCGGTGTATGTTGGGAGGCCCAGATCAATGGATAGTTGGGTTAATTCATCCTTGTCCTTACCAAACAAAGGTTCTTTGACAGTTAACATTGCATTAGAAGTAGATCTCAGAAATAATATTATTAAAAGGGATGCCTTTCTCTATGAGTATATCACGAGCATCCACCACCATTTCAGCGGAGCCGCAAAGATAATACTTTTCATTGGGTGGCAAGGAAGTTTGCTCCTTCAGATATTGAGTAATACGGCCATGATAAACCTCGGGAGAGTTTTCACGTGAGCAGCAACGGATATAGTTTTCCTTAAGTTCCGGTTCAATCATCTCATGGAAATAGAAACTATGGAGATCTCTGCCCCCATGAAAAATTTTCTTATTTTTATGAAGGCCGGTACGAAACATGGAAACAAAGGGGGCGATACCCGTTCCCGAGGCAATCCACCATGCCGGTTCGCCATCGCCCTTGAATGATCCGAATGGTTCACTTACCCACAATGAATCAGCAGTATTAAGTTGCGCCATCCATGGGGTGAGTTTGCCTTCAGGATTAATGTTGTACAGAATATCCACCTCTTCATCAAGCTCACCACTGGCAAGTGAATATAGCCTGGCTTCATCATGCTCATTCCCTGCTAGTCCAACAACCTGCCCGGCTGTAAAATCCCAGGGCCTGATAAACGATAGAACAAAAACGGAGGGAGCTATTTCCCTTTGCCTTATGATTTTAACTTTTGTGAGTTTAAGTTTTGTTTTCATCAAATGGTGATAATTATTTTCTCTATATTTTTAGAATTTCTGATAAACATTGCAAAATGGTATTTGTTTGGCAAATAAGTCGTAAGTAATTACTAATTTCGCCTCATGGAACCTCAGAAGACATTACTTTCAGATGCATTGACCGCCAATTTGGAAGAAACGCGTACTGATAAGATTGATATACCACCTCATCATCATGCATTTACCGAGGTGTCAAAATCTTATTATTCTATACATACCCGTGCAATCGATTGCATTAAGGAGTATAACCATCCCTATTCAAACAGTGGTTATATTATTGGACAGCTTCGCAGTATTTGTTTGGGTGATTTTTGGTTCTATGATAAGCAAGTCGATCCCCAAATATGGGATGTGGTAATTGAGTTGTTTGAAGGTTTGATAAACAGACCGTTGAACGACCTCCAGGGTGAAGATGTAATTCATACGCTGCTTGAGTTTTATGAGAAGTTGACCAATTCGGAATCAGATAGGAATAGTATACAAAAAAGAATTTTGAATCTAATAGATTCCAGCCTTCAGCAAAAGCCACTGGTTGTGATTCATAATTCAGGTTATATGATTAAGCTGTTTTCTTCATTTGACAAGAATGAAGAGATCAATAAGATCTGTTATGAATTAATAAGGAAAGTGCTGATTGCCAATGCTCACTATTGGCGTGATACTACTTGTGTAGAACAATGGTTGGCCGAGAGGAGCAAGCTTTTCAGCCCACAGACCCGTGAAAAATTAGCTCTTATTGGTGCTGAGTACTTCAATAATATTGAACAACGGGCCCTTAATGCTCAGGATTGGGATACACTGCTTGAAATACCGTCATTTAATGACGTTTCATTTCACTTAAGGCAACTGCACCATTCATTCAGCCGATTTCACGAAAAATTCTATTACTTGCTTTATTTGCTTCATCTTGAAGGAATGCTCAATGAGAAGGAAGTTCTGATGCGTGATTTTAATTCACTGCTTCGAAATATCAAGAATGAGCTTACAAGCGAGGAGGTATTTGGCTTTCTTGACAATATCTTCAAATTATTCAATGATCTTAAAACCACTAACTCTGGTACGGTACTCGATAGCATACTAACACTCGGTAAGGAAATATTCAGAACTGAGAATCAGAATCATATATCACACTTTGAGAAACTGCTTATTCGACATGGTTTCATTGGCCCCGGAATTGTTTATGTAAGTCAGGATTGGCAGCTGAATGTGAATGAATATCACATAAAGAACATAAGAGTTTGGATGGAACTCATTGAGTATTCACCCACAGCCTTCAGAGAATTGCTATCAGCACTTATTATCCATCTGCGGCTTGGTGGTGTTTTTGTATCAGATACTGATTTATTCCAGCGGGATGTTACTGCCTTGCTTAACTCTGATATTAAACCAATATTCAAGCAGATAAAGCAACTTGCAAGGTTATTTCCGGTATACTTCAATGAAATAGGGGCAGAGGGCGAGTTGCGTGAAGTCACAACAGCTATGGATGAATTGTCACATAGGAATGACCGTTTGATACATTTTCTGCGCAAACAGGTACATACTGAGAGCAATAACACCCACATTCACCTTACACGCAATATTATTCATTACTGGTATGATGGCGATACTACCGAGTTATTCAAGTTGTTGCCGCAGGATGTTAAAGCATCAATGTTGGCCGACTCGAGGTGGTTTAAGCCAATAAATGAGATGATGCATGCATTGTGCACGGCAAATAACTACATGCCTGACGCATTGATGGATTTGCCTTCTGAGAAGATGAAGAAAGAGATCAATGCACTTCCCATTGACGATCAGCTGAACAAACAGCGTCTGTACTACATTTTCAGACTATTGGAGCTTTTAAAGGAAAAGTACTCCTTCAATACCGTGAATCTTGGATTGTTGATGCGTAAGTTCAATTTCTTCGCGGTCAGTGAAATCGACTTATTGCTAAGCATGCTGGAAAAAGGGAATGCCGACCGTGCTCTCCGTCAGGTATATATATTCATGCGCCGTTTGAATATGGTTATCATGGATTCGGAAAAGACGGAAGGATGGGAAGATATATACCATAAACGCCATATAGCAATTGGGATACCAAGCATGTATGGTAAATACAGGGAGCCGAAGTTTGAAGCTTTAGGCCTGGCTTTCAGGTTTGAGAAAGTAGCCGCCCATCTTATGGAGCAACTGATAAGCAGCATTAATCTCGATTATATTACGGCAAAAACACTTAGAAGAATACATGTGGTATTTGAACTCTTCAGGCAAGGATTGGAGCTTGATGGAATCAGTGACCAGGGCTTTAATTCAAATCTTAAGATGTTCCGTTATAGCCTGAACTCCGCGAGCTTCTCTGTTGGGCAGTATATAAATATACTGCAGTTCATGCTTTCAAGTGTAAGGGAAATTGTCAATAAGTACTTCATCAGGGTATACGACCGTCAGTTAAAGGCTGTTATACCCCAGCTTTATCCACAGGAGTTGAAAAATGATGGTGCAGCAGGAAAGCAATTCCTTGTAAGGAAATCTGAACAGTTTTATCGTGAAATGCTCTCCTCAGCTTTCCTCGTGCAGGCATTGGATAATTTCCTGGTTCGCATATTGGGTACTTTCAGACAAATGGTTGACAGTTACCCGGAAGAGACATTGTATAGTATCATGTCGTATAATACTGATTTGGTGGTTTCTCCGCTATACAGGGAGACACCTGAAATTGACAATCAGATTTTTCTGGGCTCGAAGGCATATTTCCTCAAGAAACTGCTACTCCTGGGATATCCTATACCACCGGGATTTGTATTTACAACCGAGGTTTTTAGAAGAAGGAATGCCATATTGCAAAATCCGTTTATGGAGAAGGAGTTTGATTTAATGATCAGACGACAGATTGCTAATCTGGAAAAGATCACCGGACAGCAATTTGGGAATCCCAACAACCCACTTCTTTTATCGGTGCGTTCAGGTACTGCCATTTCAATGCCCGGTGCAATGAATACTTATCTGAATGTAGGTTTGAACGACCAGATAGTTGAATCACTCAGCAAACAGTATAATTTTGGATGGACCTCATGGGATTGCTATCGTCGGTTCCTTCAAAGCTGGGGAATGGCCTTCGGTGTCTCACGTGATGAATTCGACCAGGTGATGATTGACTTTAAGACGACTTACGGTGTGAATCAGAAAATTGATTTCACACCTGCTCAAATGAGGGAAATGGCCTTTGCATACAGAGGCATCCTTCTGAACCATAACATCCATTTCAAGGATGAACCTTATGATCAACTGAAGCAGGTTATATTCAATGTTTTTGAATCATGGTATAGCGAGAGGGCGGAGGTATACCGCGATTATCTTCAAATTGCTGATGAATGGGGCACTGCCGTTATAGTTCAAAAGATGGTGCTAGGTAATCTGCACCGAACATCAGGTACCGGGGTGCTCTTTACACACGCCCCTGATGTTGAGAAACCCGGCATACACATATATGGTGATTTTACGCTTTGCAGTCAGGGTGAGGATATTGTGGCAGGTTTGGTTAACCCTATGCCTGTTACTGAACGACAGCGCAAAAAGTCGTTCGACGAGAAAGCTTTTTCACTGCAAAGTGCCTTCCCCGGTATCTATAAAAAGATACAGAGCATTACCGAATCATTGACTGAACAACATGGCTTCAGTCACCAGGAAATTGAGTTCACTTTTGAAAGTGACAACCCTGATGACCTCTACATACTTCAGACCCGTGATCAGGATATTCGGAAACCTGATTTAAGTTATGTATTCGACTGCAAATCATCTGCCATGAAATTACTTGGCAGAGGAATTGGATTAGGCAAAGGGGTGTTAAACGGTATATTGGCCTTTGATATGGAAGATCTCAAGAAATATAAGGAATTACCCGACAATAAGATTCTTGTAAGACCTGATACCGTACCTGATGATATTGGGATGATATTTGAATGCGATGGGCTTGTTACTGCAAGGGGAGGTGCTACTTCGCATGCTGCAGTAACAGCAGTACGATTGGAAAAAACCTGCGTTGTCAACTGTACCCAGCTTATTGTTAATGAAAAAGAGAAGACCTGTACCATTAATGG
>JAEYXG010000071.1 GCA_023428585.1 Bacteroidota bacterium | reverse complement strand
CCTGTTGGCTGCCCTGGCTATTCCTTTCTTCTATCTACCCGCATTTTTCTTCGGCTCGGCCACTAATTTCTCTACCGTCGATACCTGGCGCTACTGGATTATCCATCTGTGGGTTGAAGGGTTCTTTGAAGTATTTGCAACCGTTATGGTAGCCATCATGTTCTATAAACTAGGACTGGTAGCAAAACAAACGGCCACACGTATCATATACCTGGATGCCGTTTTGTTTTTGGGTGCCGGTATTCTGGGAACAGGCCACCACTGGTACTGGAATGGCCAAACCGATGTTTCCATGGCTCTTTCGGCATCCTTCTCAGCCATGGAAGTGGTACCCCTCATTCTGCTTACCCTTGAAGCCTCGGGATTTGTCAGGCTTATGCGCCACAGAACAGATGAAAGAGGTGAAGCACTCCCTTTCCCACATAAATGGACCTTCTACTTCTTGATTGCAGTGGGAGTCTGGAATTTTATTGGCGCCGGAATCCTGGGTTTCCTGATCAACCTACCGGTAATCAGCTATTATGAAACAGGCACAAACCTCACCCCCAACCACGGACATGCATCCCTGATGGGCGTATTTGGAATGCTTGGATTGGCATTTCTGGTATTCGCCATAAGGCAAGTATCCTCCGCCGATAACTGGAAGCGCATTGAAAAATTTGTCAGAATATCTTTCTGGGGAACGAATATTGGCCTTGCGGGATTGGTTGTACTGCAGTTGTTTCCCAGTGGTGTGATGCAGCTGATGGATGTAATCAACAATGGCTACTGGCATGCACGCAGTCTGGAATTTTCAGGCCAGCAGTATATCATTAACATGGCATGGCTACGATTGCCTGCCGATGTAATATTCATTGTTGCCGGGGTACTCCCACTTTTGCTGGCGGTGGTCTTAACCTACGTGAACATGCTGAAGTCCGATAAACGCTGAAGTCTGATAAACGGTAAAATCTGATTGACGGTAAAATCTGATCGACGGTAAAGTCTGATCGACGGTAAAATCTGATAGGCGGTAAACGGTCAAACGTTAAACTGCAATTCACTCAAACTCCTGTACAAACCATTATCTGATTGTACCAGCTGTTCATGCGTGCCCTGCTCCACTATACGGCCATGATCAAGCACTATGATCTGATCGGCTTTACGGATAGTTGCCAATCTGTGGGCTATCACTATGGATGTGCGTCCCTTCATCAGTTTTTCAAGCGCATCCTGCACCAAACGCTCACTCTCTGAATCAAGCGAAGAGGTGGCCTCGTCCATAATCAGAATGCGCGGATCTTTCAGCACTGCACGAGCAATCGCCACCCTCTGCCGTTGGCCGCCCGACAGTTGCATGCCTCTTTCGCCCACCAGCGTGTCGAGCCCTTTCGGGAAACTGCTGATGAAATCCCAGGCATTTGCCTTACGCGCGGCATCTTCAATCATCTCATCCGTGGCACCCGTGCGACCGTAGGCAATGTTTTCACGGATGGTCCCGCCGAAAAGAAAAATATCCTGCGGTACAATGGCCATCTGTGACCGAAGTGCCGAAAGTGGAATTGTCTGACTGTCTATTCCGTCAAACAAAATCCTTCCGGCAGTGGGATCATAAAGCCGCAGCAACAGGGCAGTGAGGGTAGTTTTACCGGCACCGCTGGGCCCCACCAGTGCCACCAGCGTATCGGGCTGAATGTCCATGTTAATGTCAGCCAACACAGCCATTTCATCCCGCGAAGGGTAACTGAACCTCAATCCCTCAAAGCTTATAGCTCCCCGCAGCAGTGGTCCGGCAGCACCGGCAATCACCTCTGTAATTGGCTCAGGCGTTTCATTCATAATCTCAAGCAGATCTTCGGTTGCCCCGATAAACTTCTGCACCCGCGCAAATACATCCGCCATGCCGCCGATGGTGCCCCCAATAAACACGGTGTAAATCACAAACGAGAACAGCTCGCCGGTGGCAATTTTGCCGGTTGAAATAAGCATTGAACCACGCCAAATCACAGCCACCATCGTGCCAAACAACCCAAGGATCACAAAGGAGGAAAAGAGACCGCGCAACCTGCCGTTTTTAATGCCGGTATTGGCGATATCGTAAGTTTTCAGACGATACCTCGACATTTCGAAGAACTCGTTGGTAAACGATTTCACCGACTGAATACCCTGCAGTGTTTCCTCCACAATGGTGTTTGAATCGGCCACCTGCGCCTGCGCCTGTTTGCTTAGTTTCCTGATATAACGGCCGAAAACAGCCGTTAGGATCATAATGGCCGGCAGTATCATCAGCATGAAAACGGTGAGTTTCCACGAAGTGATCATCATCAGGCTAACCCCACCGATTATTACGATAAGTTGTCGTATAAATTCAGCCAGCGTGCTCGTGAGGGCATCCTGCAAAAGCGAAATATCAGCCGAAATCCGGCTGTTGAGCTCCCCTACCCTTCGGTGTTGGAAGAACTTCATGGGCAACTTAATGATGTGATTATAGGTGCTCTGGCGAAGATCGGCTAGCGTTTTCTCGGCAACTCTGGCAAAGAGGAATATCCTGAAATAGGCGAATACCGATTGGGCAACCAGTACCACGAGTAGAATGCCGGCCAGCCTGTTGATCTCCTGCCCAAGAATGCCCCTGTTGCCATAATCCACCAGATCGCCCAGCAATTTTGGAAAAACCAGACTGGCACTGCTGGCGCCGAGCAGGAACAGCAAACCTGCCATATACTCCCACTTGTAAGGCTTTATATAAACATACAACCTGAAAAGCTGCCGCAGCCCGGGCATGGTAATTTTACGCTTCAGCGAATCATCGTTCATTTTTTGCATAATTCTATCAATAACAGATGCGGGTGGAGAAAGTTTCTTACTATCACCGACGAAACCTATTCCGGGCGAACTGAACCTTATCCAGATAAGAACGTTCAACCAATGAGTCAATTCTGACACAAAAGAGGGAATGTAGCTACACGGTCTGTAATAGGAGATGATATGGAAAAAATGAAAGCAGTGATTTGCACTAAATACGGACCTCCGGAAGTACTTCAAATGAAAGAAGTAGAAAAACCTACTCCCAAAGATAATGAGGTGCTTATAAAAATCCACTCAACAGCTGTAACTGCAAGCGATATCTTCATCAGAAGTTCTCAGGTGTCAATCCTACAATTTATCCCCATGCGAATCATGATGGGATTGACAAAACCAAGAAGATCAATCATTGGTATTGTGTTAGCCGGTGAGATTGAAAAGACTGGAAAAAATATAAAGAGATTTAAAACAGGTGATCAGGTTTATGGACTTACCGGATGGGGCCTAGGCACGTATGCTGAATATAAATGCATGAATGAAAATGATTCAAAGTATGGATGTTTGGCAATAAAACCAGCTAATATTTCCTTTGATGAAGCAACAGTAGCAGCCTATGGTGGACTCCTGGCACTTCAGTTTTTGGGAAAAGGCAATATTAAACAGGGACAAAAAGTGCTGATTTATGGAGCTTCCGGAACGTCAGGTACCATTGCAATACAATTGGCTAAAGATCTTGGGGCAAGAGTTACAGGCGTATGCAGTACAACAAATCTGGAGTTTGTGAAATCATTAGGTGCTGATGAAGTTATTGATTACACAAAAGTGGATTCTTTAGTCCCCGGTGTTGAATACGATTTTATTCTAGATGCAGTAGGTAACAGGAAGACTTCAAAATTGAAGGATGCCTGCAAAAAAGCACTCGCTCCAGGAGGAAAATATGTATCCATTGATGATGGCAATTTATTGTTAGAATCAAGTCGTCTTAATACCATCAAAGAGCTTATTGAAGCGCGACGTATAAAGCCAATTATTGATAAAAGCTATACATTCGAAAACATTGTTGAGGCGCACAGGTATGTTGAAAGAGGCCACAAAAAAGGTGGAGTAGTCATAAACGTAAAATAAATGGTGCCAGGATTCCTCATCCCTGCGTCATAATTTCACAAACTTACCTGTTTTTATGCAATTTACAGATATCAATCTAATCACATAAATACCTGGGTCCAATCCTGCTAATTCTATTTTTTGATGGGATGATGTTATGCAAAGGTTTTTTACAACCTTTCCATCCTGATTAATGATTTCTATGATCCCTGAAGCTTCACTCTCATTAAGATTGATGAGTTCTGTTGCAGGGTTCGGAAAGATAGTTAGAGAATAAACTGGTCGCCAGTTTTCAATATTTTTGATATTTACTGGAATACCTTCTTCATTGTAAGCGCAGATTCCATTAAAATAAGTAGACATCCATTTCGTATTATTTTTATCAATGGTGCAACAAGAAATTCGGTTTGATGAAATTCCTGAATTCAGCATTATATAGTAATCCCATACTAAACCATCAAACATTGCTAGTCCGTTTTCTAAAGTACTCACCCATAACTTGCCAAGTGAATCGGTCGTGATGTCATAAACATTTTCATCTCTAAGACCAGAGTTTGCCGGAGTAAAAGCGGTAAAACCCGAATCATCATATTTAGCAACGCCACCCGACCAGCATCCAATCCATAAATTACCATTCTTATCAAATTCAAGATCAGTGATCTGATTAGATGGCAAACCGTAGACGGTTGTATATAATTGCCAGGTATTATCTTCAAACTTCACCAGTCCGCTGCTTTTTGTTCCAATCCATACTGTGTTCTCATTTGACACGGCTATTGAACTTATAATATCAATTGGAACACCGGTATAGTACTCCGTATAGGTCACCCATTCTTCACCATCAAATGCAGCCAATCCACCTCCATTGGTACCAATCCAGAAAACTCCATCTTGGTCAACTGCAATAGCCTGCACATCATTATTTGGGAGCGATGAATTGGTTGTGTCCCAGAGTGTCCATTCACCATTGTTGAATAATGACAAACCAGCCATGGTTCCAATTAATATACCGTCTTCAGAAGTAAGGCAAAGTGCCTGAATGTTATTTGAAGGCAGTGCAGAATTAGCTGTATTCCATATAGTCCATACATCTCCCTCTTTTTTCGACAAACCACCCCAAATGGTGCCTGACCAAATATTACCTTGCTGGTCAGAAATGACATTATTCACTGCATTATCAGGCAAAGGTGAATTATGTAGATAACAGGTATCCCATTCCGATCCTTCAAAGCTGCAAACTCCTGCAATATCAACAGAACTAATCCAAATTTTTCCTGTATAATCAACCAGTACGTCATTCACACAACCCGGATAAACAGTCCAAGTTCCCTGATTGAATAGTGCAAGGCCTCCAAGGGTTCCTATCCATATTTCATTTCCATTACGGATATCAAGATGATAGGCATCGTCATTCGGCAGTCCAGAATTGGCAACAGTATATTCAGTCCAGGTGGATCCGTCGAATTTATGCAGGTATACACCTCCCAACCATAAATTCCCAGATGAATCAAAATCAATATCCATTACCTCAGTGATATTATATGATGTGGTTTCATTATTATAATAGATAGCGGTTAAACCGTCAAATTTAGCAACACCGAAAAATGAGTATCCCACCCATAGATTTCCAGCAGTGTCAAATTTGAGTGCGTTGATAGAAGTCTTAATCAAGCCTGAATTCTCCACATTATAAGCAGTCCAACTAGTTCCGTCAAAAGAAGCTAATCCATTCCAGGTTCCGGCCCAAACAACATTATTATTATCAACTTCAACAGCAGTGATATGTTCTGATGGAAGCAATGAATTTGTTGTACTGAAGACTTCCCAATCTTCACCATCAAACTTTGCCAGTCCGTTTGAAGTACCTATCCACTTATTCCCTTCAGAATCAAATGCTATATCATCCACTCTATTTGCCGGCAGGCCAGAGTTGGCCGTATTATAATACGTTGTATCACCAGTTGCGCGGTCAATTTTTACTAACCCCAGATGAGTTCCAAACCATAAAACATCACCTTCCTCGAGAATTTTAAACACTATATGCTTATGAGTAAATTGCTGCCATTGTGGATTTTGCGCATATCCACTCATAGTGAAGGCAAATGTAAATACCAAAAAGGCGATGAAAAATAGTGATTGGGATAAAAATTTCTTCATAACTTAAGTATATATTTATATGACAATAAAATCACAATTTACCCTAATGTTAGTAGCAAATATTTATACAACTTTATGTCGACATATTTGAAACAAATTGCAATTCAGCAAAATTCTGGTTAGATCTTCAGGAAGATTACGATATTGAAGAAAAGGAAACCAATAAAGAAATAATCAGTAGGATTTGAAAAATAAGGAATAACGCACCACAGCAATCACTATGAAACAGTCCGCTTTGTTATTTCACTGTAATCCAAACATCGTTGCCGGGGATTGCAAGGTCGTAGCCGGATTCTGATCCGTAAGTTTGAATATAATATCTGCCGGGTGTTTCAGTTATAAATCTGATCATTGGGCCATTCCAGTCATTTAACGCTCTCCTGGTTATGTCAAATGTTTGAGTGAGATCCTCATTTGGATCAATAGTTATATCTATTCTGTCATGATCGAAAGCCAGCGGATCTTCCTCAGTTCTTGCATCATGATTGGAATTGCTTTCCGGATCCAGATCATATCTTGAAACCCTCAGAAAAAAATTCGGAATACCCTTGTCTTTCCAAACTCTAATTGTTTTAGGATTCGAACCAATATTTGTCAATTTGAAAGTTATATTAATTGGCTCATTCAATGCATATACTGTCTTATCCGATTGCACATCCAACCTCCATAGAGCACTTGACAGCAACTCAAAGATGTGTTTCTTTAATTCAATAACTTCTTCTCTTTTTTCGTATAAAGGATATTCATTCAACACCTTATCAGCATAGTTCAATGCTAGCCTGTAATATTTGGGTATCTCACTGAATTTTACATCACTGAATTCTACGTCAAGGTATGAGTACAGCTCACTTATTATGTGATAGATCTCAGCAGCATGCTCAGTATCAGGGTATTTTTTCAGAATTGATTTATATTCTTCAATTGCTTCCAGATTATAGGAATTGTCTCCATGGTCATGTGATGCCAGTTCATTGAAACGCAAAACTAAAAACCTTGCATTATCCGCATATTTACTATCCGGATAACGCGCAACGAGTTTGTCCAGGAAATGAAACGGATATGACATATCTGGATAAGTTATTTCAGGGTGAGTTAAAACTACCTGAGGGTAAAATTCAAAGTAATCAGATCCCAATTTCCAAAGGACTTCATCAGCTGATAGATCTGGTGAATTTTTAGTACGCTCCGTTTTATTGTAATAATCTGCTACTATTTCCATCTGCCTTTTATGGTCATCACTCCTGAATTGTGGCAGTTGATCCTTCAGGATTGCATCATATTTAAGCGATTCATTTAACTTCAATTCGAAATTTGCATAAAAGATGACGCGTAAATAGTATGCCGCCTTGATAGTATCTTCTGTAACAGAATCATGTATAAATTTTTCATTTTTAATTATTTCATTAAAACCCCGTGGGTCGAAATGATATCGCAGATGAGTGGCTAATTGATTTATTTCTTGCCGTATATATCTAACCTCCGTATTTTTATATCTTTCCTTCAAACGCTTTACTGTGCGGTAATAGTCAGGAAAATCCATGTGCTGCATCTGCAATGAATGAATTACCGAATCGAAAGCCTTTTTATCAATGGTCGGATTATTAACTCTATGTGAAACCCTGAAAAGATAACTTCTGTTGTAAATTTCAAAGCTGTGCCATGTATTCAAATAGACGTATTTTGTATCAAACCTCAGATTCATGACAGGTTTGTTGAAAGTGAAGTATTCGTTTGAGTAACTTCCGTCTTCATTCTTCTTTTTAAGAATAATGTAAGCATCATTATAGGAGATTTCCGGAACAACTTTCAATTGCTTAAGATCTATAATAATATCATCTCTTGTTTTCAGGATCCTATCTTTCCTGTAGTCAAACTCATATTTATTATTGATCAGCAAAATATCCTTATTCAGTTTTTCAATCTTCCTTACATGGATTTCAGCAATCGACTTACTCTTTGATGCTTTCATATTATCCCTGTCGATGAGGTATAACCCTTCCCATGATCCGATGAAAACCATATTGGTATCAAAGTAGGTGGATGAAACGGGTTTGATCGGATCAAATGCCGTGTATTTGTTAAGGCTGATATCATACGCTATTAAACCATTGTGAAAATTTGCTATCCACAACAGATTCCCGTCAACTGAATCTTTTATTACGCACTCCTCCCTTAAGCCATAGGAGTATTTTCCCCATCTTGCTGAAAGCGGGGTCCATGAACTATCCGTTAACCTGAGTTCACAAGTACCACCCTTGCCATTGCCATTAAATATCCATATAACATTTGAATCAAGCGGCGAAAAAATGAAATTCTCAATGCTTATACTGTCGTTACTGTATTTTACACATGAATCGACCTGCATACTTATAAATGGTTTGTCATCCGGCTTAACCTCATTCCTGAGGCATGCAATAAGGAAAACAGAAACCAGACATAAAGCCATCAAAATCAATGACAACTGAAACTTACTTCTGTCCATACCGTAGATTTATTAATACCAATCAAATATAAAAAAAAGTTTCTTACTTTTAAACCCTCGTTGCATGATAAATCCAACAATGAAATCGAACAATCTAATTTTATGCTTATTGTTTTTTTTCACAACCTTCATAAGTTGTGAGGATGACAATTCATCAATTCTTTCTGTTGCACCAACTTCAAAAGATGTATCATCGGTGTCAGGTAGTTTTACAATCACCATTACTTCAAATACCAACTGGATAATTGAAACGGATAAAAGTTGGTGCACACCAATACCCTCTTCAGGAAATGGAAATTCTACAATAACTATTGACTACGATAACAATTCCGAATTAGATTCCAGAACTGCAAATATTAACATTTCAGCTGAACATGCTGAAACGGCGGTTGTGGTTCTAACCCAAGAAAAAAGGACTTCGGCAAGTAATCCATATTTTGGCAATTTTAATTCAGATCCTTTCGGAATATCAGATCAAGCTAGCGGAATAAACTTTATCGATATTGATAATGATGAGGACTTAGATGCATTTACTGTTTCCGGCTATGGAACTTCATACTTTGAGAATATTGGAACAAAGAACAATCCTAATTTCAAAATCTCAGGTTCACCAATTGAGAGTTCACATCAAGCATTGGGGATTTCACTAGTTGATATAGATGATGATGGCGATTATGATGTTTTTACAATTTCAGGATATGGAGCTGATTACATGGAAAATAACGGCACTAAAAATGTACCTGCCTTTTCAAATCTTGTTTCATCACCATTTGGAATTTCTGATCAAGCATGGAGTTTGGATTTTGCAGATATGGATAATGATAGTGATTATGATCTTTTCACAGTTTTAGGATATGGAACTTCATACTTTGAGAATATTGGAACAAAGAACAAGCCTAATTTCAAATTCTCAAGTTCACCAATTGAGAGTTCACATCAAGCATTGGGGATTTCACTAGTTGATATAGATGATGATGGCGATTATGATGTTTTTAC